>JAHEAS010000381.1 GCA_024642645.1 Saprospirales bacterium
ACCAAGGAATAACCAAAATGTTCCTCAATGGCGTGCAAACCCCCAGTACCTATTCTCAAGCTCCATACACCCCGACTTTTTTCAGAATTGGGGGGCAGAACGGCTGTAGGTTCTGGAATGGCAAGGTAGATGACGTGAGAATTTATGATATCGCCTTGCAAACAGATGAAGTAACAGCATTATTTGAGTATGAAAGTTCGCCTCAGGACATAGACAATGATGGCTATACAACCGATGATGGCGACTGCGACGACGAAAACTCAGCCATCTATCCAGGCGCAACAGAACTCTGCAATGAAGTGGACGACAACTGCGATGGTGAAATTGACGAAGGCATACAATTGATGTTCTTTGAAGATGTGGATAATGATGGCTACGGCGACCCCAACAGTATAATATTTGCTTGTTCAATACCGGAAGGGTATAGCCACAACAACGACGATTGTAACGACGAGAATGCCAACATCAATCCCAGTGTTCAAGAGGTTTGCAATGAAATAGACGATAACTGCGACGACAATGTTGACGAAAACTGTGGTGGTTGCAATCTTACTATTTCCCTCCCACTTTGTAAAACCGTGTACATTGGCTATTCACCCGCTTCTTCTACCACTTTGACACCTACGGTTACTGGTTCAACTAATGCGCCTATATACGCCTGGAGCAATGGTGCCACTACAGCTTCCATTACAGTCAGCCCATCCTACAGCACCATTTACACTGTGTCCGTTACAGTTGGCAATAATTGTATGGCCACAGCATCAACACTGGTGGAATCGGTAGATGTGCGCTGCGGAAATAACAACAACAAAGTCCAAATCTGCCACGACGGCACCAACACCCTCTGTGTTGCTCCATCCGCCGTGCCTGACCACCTCGCCCACGGTGACGCACTCGGCGCCTGCGGCCTGCAAGTTTGCAACCCATATAACCCGGCTGGTGGCAACCAATTTCAAGCACCGTCCGGTTCGCCGCACAACCATGTTGCGGAAGCAACGGAAGCACAGCTTGTGGTTTACCCAAACCCGTCCAGTAGGGAAATCACGGTCATCATAACGCCCAGCGAAACGTTGACCCAACTGGAAATCCAGAACAGCCTTGGCATCATGGTGCTTCGGGAAAAGGTGGAGCAGAATGTGGCAAGCCAGAAGATTGACGTCTCGACGCTGCCCCCCGGCATCTACTTCATCAGCCAGCATGGAGGAGTTCCCGTGCAGTTCGTCAAGCAGTGATATAAAACGTCTAAAACCCCGTACTCAATCCTTGTCTGACATCCTGTGCAGGCAAGGATTTTTTTGTTTTTCGATAAAAATGGAACGTCATTCCAAAAATATCCGATAAAAATGGAATCCAATTCCAAAATTATCGGAAACGCCACCCTGCCTTTCTGTCGCCCACAGCCCAAACCTGCCAGCCTTTCCGCCCATTCCCACCAAAACCTGCCAATATTTGCAGCTTTTACCCCCAAAAACCGGGTGGCACAAAACTTGGCATCCTGCGTAGAATCTGCAAAAGTTCCTAACACCTGACAGTTTGACAACCAGAGTATCGTATTTTTGCGGACTTGTTTTTAATTTTACACAAACATCCTTAAGTTGACGATTGAAAAAGAAGGAAATGACCCCAAATACAGGATTCCTAATTTTAAATTCTCAATTTTCCATTACTATATATGCCTTTAATTGACGAGTTATACGCACCGGAGGGATTTGACGAAGAAGGCGAATTCATGCCCCTAATCACAATAGAGGAGGAGGACGAACTCAGCATCAAAGACCCTTACCCAGAGGTGCTGCCCGTGTTGGCGCTCAAAAACACCGTGCTGTTTCCCGGCGTGGTCATTCCGATTACCGTTGGGCGTGACAAAAGCATCCGTGCGGTACAAAAAGCTTACGACCACCATCGCATCGTAGCGGTGCTTTCCCAGCGTGACAGCAAGGTGGAGAACCCAACCGTGGATGACCTCTTTGATGTGGGCACACTGGCCCGTATCATCAAACTGATACGGATGCCGGACGGCACTACCACTGCCATCCTGCAAGGTCGGCGTCGTTTCCGCTTGGCAAAAATGGTATCCGAAACCCCCTACATGCAGGGCACGGTAGAGGAAATCAACTACACCATGCCCAAGAACAAGCTGGAGTTCGAGGCCATCATGGCGTCCATCACGGACAAAGCCCGAAGCATCATCCAGCTTTCTCCGCACATCCCGTCAGAGGCGGTGGTGATGATAAAAAACATCAACAACCCCAGCTTCCTCATCAATTTTATTGCCTCCAATTTGGGGGTAAAATTGATTACCAAACAGGCCATCCTCGAAGAGAACAACCTCGCTAAAAAGGCTGAAAGCCTGCTGGAACAGATGGACACCGAGCTTCAACTGCTGGAGCTGAAGGACCGCATCGAAAGCAAGGTGCGGGTGGACATCGAAAAGCAACAGCGGGACTACTACCTCAGCCAGCAGCTCAAGACCATTCAGGAAGAACTGGGTGGCAACCCACAAGAGGAAGAACTTCGGGTGCTGGTGGAAAGAGCCAAGAAAAAGAAATGGCCAAAAAACGCTGCCGATACTTTCGAGAAAGAAATCAACAAGCTGCGCCGCATGAACCCCCAAGTGGCCGAATACGCCATCCAGATGAACTACATGGAGGTGCTGCTGGAACTGCCTTGGGAAGACTTTACAAAAGATAATTTTGACCTGAACCGGGTACTGAAAGTACTCGACAAAGACCATTACGGACTCGAAAAAGTCAAAGACCGCATCCTCCAACACCTCGCAGTTTTGAAACTGAAAGGTGACATGAAAGCGCCTATCCTCTGCCTTGTTGGCCCTCCAGGCGTGGGCAAAACCTCGCTCGGAAAATCCATTGCAACAGCCATCAAGCGCAAGTTCATCCGAATGTCGTTGGGCGGCCTGCACGATGAAGCCGAAATCCGGGGACATCGTAAAACCTACATTGGTGCCATGCCGGGTCGTATTATACAGTCGCTGAAAAAAGCGGGCAGCGGCAATCCGGTTTTCATCCTCGACGAGATTGACAAGGTAGGCCAGAGCTTCCGGGGCGACCCGTCTTCGGCCCTGCTCGAAGTCCTAGACCCGGAGCAGAACTCCACTTTTTACGACAACTACCTCGAACTCGAATACGACCTCTCGAAGGTCATGTTCATCGCCACCGCCAACTCAACTAGCAGCATTCAGCCTGCGCTGCTCGACCGGATGGAGATGATTTACATCAACGGCTACTCTACGGAGGAAAAGATTGAAATTGCGAAGCGCCACCTGATACCGGAACAGCGCAAGGAACATGGCCTAAAAACCAACCAGATAACCCTGAGTAAGGCAGTTTTGACCAATCTCATCCAAGCATATACCCGTGAATCGGGCGTGCGAAGCCTTTCCCGTCAAATTGCAGGCGTGATGCGTTTTGTGGCCAAAAAAGTGGCCATGGAAGAGGCTTACGAAGTGAACGTCAAACAGGAAGATTTGAAGGAAATGTTGGGGCCTCCCCGTTTTTCCAACGACCTCTACAAAGAATCGCAGCCAGCAGGTGTAGCCATCGGCTTGGCTTGGACTTCGGTAGGCGGTGAAATACTTTTCATCGAAACCAGCCTGCACAAGGGCAAGGGTGGCCTGACCATGACAGGAAACCTTGGTTCAGTGATGAAGGAGTCCGCTTCCACGGCACTGAGTTACATCAAGGCCCATGCTGAGACGCTGGGCGTTGACCCTAAGGAAATTGAGGAACACGATATCCATATCCACGTGCCGGAGGGCGCCATTCCAAAGGATGGCCCATCTGCAGGCATCACGATGCTCACGGCGCTGACCTCTGCTTTTACGAAGAAAACCGTGAAGCCATTCCTCGCCATGACGGGTGAAATCACGCTGCGTGGCAAGGTACTGCCAGTGGGTGGCATCAAGGAGAAAATCCTCGCCGCCAAGCGTGCGGGCATCAAAGAAATTATCCTTTGCAAGGAAAACCAGAAAAATGTGGAGGAAATCAACCAGGATTTCATCGCTGGCCTCAGCTTCCACTACGTGGACCGCATGGAGGAGGTGCTGAAACTGGCCATTTCCGAAGGGAAGAAGAAGAAGAAATGATTGTTGTATTGCTGAATTGTTGTATTGTTTTGCTCGTATAACAATACAACAATTCAGCAATACAACAATACTCATAAACCCGCCTTCGCTGAAATCTCCAGCATCCTATCAATACTCTTCACGCCCTCCCGGATGACCCATTCGGGCAAAATCACCTCGGGCATTTCATATTTCATACAGACGTAGAGTTTTTCCAGTGTATTGAGCTTCATGTGGGGGCACTCGTTGCAGGCACAGGTGTTGTTCGGCGGCGCTGGGATGAAGGTCTTATGCGGTGAAGATTTTTCCATTTGGTGAATGATGCCTGCCTCGGTGGCCACGATGAATTCGGTGG
>JAHEAS010000382.1 GCA_024642645.1 Saprospirales bacterium
CATTGGATGGCCATCACGGGCAAGCCCTTGGCAGCCACGGCAGGTGCGATGACCTTCACCAAAGGAGGCAATGCCGTGGATGCGGCCTGTGCTATGCTCGCCGCCACCTGCACCATGTGGGACGTGCTGAGTTGGGGCGGGGAGACGCAAGCTTTGATTTACAACCCAAACACCAAAAAAGTGATTGCCATCAATGCCCTCGGCGTCGCCCCGACGGGTGCAACAGCCGATTTTTTCAAAAACAAGGGGATGAAATATCCGCCCGAATACGGCCCTTTGGCGGCGGTGACACCAGGCACGCCCGGGGGCCTGATGACCATGCTGGCGGAGTACGGCACGATGAGCCTTGCCGAAGTGCTGGCGCCTGCCATCGAAATGGCCGAAGGCTATCCCATCGAAACGCAGACCGCCAACTCCATCGAGTGGAACAAAGCGAAAATCAAAAACTGGCCGTACTCCAAAAAAGTGTTTCTGCCCCACCTCGGCGAAAAACGGGAAGCCCCGTCCGGCGGTGAAATTTTTGTGCAAAAAGACCTGTTGTCCACTTTGCAGAAATTGGCGGAAACAGAGCGGCTGGCCTTGGCAAGTGGCAAGTCAAGGAAGGAGGCGATTTACGCTGCCTACGACCGTTTTTATAAAGGCGACATCGCAAAGGAGTTTGCTCGTGGCTGCCAGGAGCAGGGCGGCTTGATCACCACAGCGGATATGGCCAATTGGAAAGTGAAAATCGAGGAGCCGCTGATGACGACCTACAAGGGCATCGAGGTCTATAAATTGCAGCAATGGACACAAGGCCCGGTCATGCTCCAGACACTGAACATCCTCGAAAACTTCGACCTGAAAAGCATGGGTTACAACTCGACCCGCTATATCCATACCTTGTACCAAGCCATGAACCTCGCCTTTGCCGACCGTGATTTCTACTACGGCGACCCTGCTTTTTCACCAGAAGAACCCATGAACGGGCTGCTCTCGAAAGCATACGCCAAGGAGCGTAGCCAACTCATCAACCCCGACAGGAACGACCCGAAAGCTGGCCCCGGCGACCCCTATCCATTTGAAGGAAAGAAAAATCCATATTTCGATTTGCTGAACAACTGGGGAAATGGCAGCCTCGACTTTCCCAATTCAGCGGCGCCGTTGAGCGAGCAGTTTTTGGAAGAATTTGCCGCAGGCACCACCAGTGTGGAAGCCACGGATGCCGAGGGTTGGGTGGTATCCATCACGCCGAGCGGCGGCTGGGTACCCGCCTGTATTGCAGGGAACACGGGCGTTGGCATGAGCCAGCGGATGCAGTCTTTTGTGCTCGACCCGAAGGAGAACCCGTTCAACGTGGTGGAACCGGGCAAGCGCCCCCGTGTCACCCTCACGCCCAGCCTCGCCCTCAAGGACGGCAAGCCCTTCCTCTCGTTTGCGAAGCAGGCGGGCGATGAGCAGGACCAATTACTGCTCCAGTTTTTTCTGAACATGGTGGAGTTCAACATGACCGTGCAGGAGGCTTGCGAAGCGCCCAGTTTCAAGACCTATCAAATGTTCAGCAGCTTTGGTGACCACGAAAAAAGCGTGGGCTCCATGACGCTCAACAGTGAAATGCCCGCTTGGATTCGAAAGGAATTGAGCGGCATGGGCTATAAAATAAACTACCAAGACCGAACGAGCGGCCCCATCAACGCCATCTATTTTGACTGGGAACACGGCAGCTTTTGGGGTGGCTCCAGCAACCATGGGGAAGATTATGGGATAGGGTGGTAGGTTTTTGAGTTGGCCCCAAAGGGGTAAACAGTTCGACAGTTGCCGTTCAGGGGTTGCTGACAAGACCAACTTGTGACAAAAACCTGCAGAAAAAGAAGAGGCTGTGTCAGTGCTTTACTACTGATACAGCCTCATTTATTTCTTGAACTTGCCTACTATCCCAACGGCTGCTGGTCTCCCATAAACGGTTGGCGATAAACCCGTTTGCCCGTTGCCCGGTACATGGCATTGGCTAGCGCCCCGATAATGGGCGGATTCAGCGGCTCCCCAAGGCCAGTAGGGTCGATGTCGTTTTTAACAAAATGCACGTCAATCGCCTTGGGTGCCTCGCTCATGCGAATGAGGCGGTACTTGTCAAAATTGCTCTGCTCTGGTGTGCCGTCCTTGAAGGTCATGGCACTGTAAAGGGCGTGTCCCATGCCGTCCACCATGCCACCTTCGGCGAGATTGGTAGCAGCGATGGGGTTCACCACGATGCCACAATCAATAGCTGCATGGATTTTCTGCACAACGGGCTTGCCGTTCTCCATCACCATGTCCACCACCTGCGCCACGTAGCTGTTGTGGCAGAAATAGGCCGAGACACCCCGGCTCACTCCCGCTTGATTTTGACCCCAACCCGATTTTTCCTTTACCTCTTTTAGCACACCGGCATATCGTTCAGCTTCGTAGTCGTTGTCCTTGCCGACGGGGTTCTTCATGGCCCTGTCGAAGAGGGCAAGGCGGAACTCAATGGGGTCTTTCCCTGCAGCCTCGGCTACTTCGTCGAGGAAGGCCTGCTCAGCTCCAGCGATGAAGTTTGAGCCCGGTGCCCGCCATGCCCCAGTACTGATATTGGTGTCCAGCTTCCATTCCTCTGCCAAGTAGTTGTCCACAGCTCCAGCCGGAAAACGGTTGGGGTGTACAGGACTGTCCGAGGTGCCACCGCCACGCACATGAAAGGCTATCAGGTTTTTGTCGGAATCCAAAGCGGCCCGGTAGGTGACGTGGTAGGCTGGGCGATAAGTACCTTGTGTCATGTCGTCCTCACGGGTGTAAATCATCTTGACCGAGGCATTCATTTTTTGTGAAATGACCGCTGCCTCCACCGCGAAGTGTCCGTAAAGCCGCCGCCCAAAGCCGCCGCCCATGCGAGTCATCTGAATGTCAATCTTTTCGAGTGGTAGATTCAGCCTTGCCGAAAGCGCTTTTTCGATGAATTCTGGTGTCTGGATCGGTCCGACGACTTCGGCCTTGTCTGCTGTCACATGGGCGAAAAAATTCATCGGCTCCATACAGTTGTGGGCAAGGAACGGAGCGGTGTAAGTGCGCTCAATGACCTGTGCGGCGCTCTTAAAAGCGGCCTCTGGGTCGCCGTCTTTGCGTAGCGGAGTGGGGGTTGGCTTGGCGGTAAGTGCCGCCATTTTGGTCATGTAGCTGGCAGTACTTTCAGGCTCTGATACCTTTTCCCATTCGATATTAAGTGCTTTTTTTGCGTTCATCACCTCCCACGTGGTATTACCCACCACGACCACGAGTTCCGGAAAGGCGCTGGTATCGCACCACTGTTTTTCGTAGCCTTCATTAAAAGTGTTGATGGTGAAAACGTCCTTTATACCCGGCATGGAACGTGCTACCGAGTCGTCCATCGATTTTAGCTTCAGACCAAAAGCGGGTGGGTGTGTAATCATAGCGATAAGCATCCCATCCCGGCGGTAATCTAAGCCGAAAAGCGGTTGCCCTGTTACGATTTTCGGGCCATCCACGTTCTTGCGGGAAGTGTTGATGATTTTGAAATCCTTTACGTCCTTCAGCTTCACCTCTTTCGGTACGGGGATGCTAACGGCAGCAGAAGCGAACTCGCCGTAACCTGCCGATTTGCCGCTGCTTTTATGCTGCAATACGCCTGCTTCCGTGGTGATTTCCTCCACGGGGACTTGCCATGCCTTGGCCGCAGCCTCCCGCAGCATCTGCCGGGCCGTGGCGCCTGCCATGCGCAGGCTTTGCCAACCTTGCCGAATGGACTGGCTACCGCCAGCCAATTGCCGGGTGAAAATTTCCGTGTTGAGCGGCGCTTGCTCCACGATAACGTTTTTCCAGTCCACGTCAAGTTCCTCCGCCACAATCATGGGCATGGAGGTCTTCACGTTCTGCCCGATTTCCGGGTTAGGGGAGAAGATGGTTACGACGCCGTTATCCCCGATTTTCAGGAAGCCCGTCAGGTCAAACCACTCCTTGGGTAAAGTGAGCATGGCCTCGGCTTCCTTCGTGCCAGCTTTGCAAGCTGCTAACCAACTGATGCCAAGCATGAAGCCGCCTCCGGCGAGGGCCGTTGTTTTGATAAAGGAACGCCGACCGTAGGTTGTTTTTATCGTTGTCATTGCTGAATTGTTTGATTGTTAAATTGGATATCCCTTATTTATCCCAACACTGATTTCTCTCCCAAAAACGGCTGGTCATACGACCGCTTCCCTGTCGCCTTGTACAGCGCATTCGCCAACGCCCCAAAAATGGGCGGGAATGGCGGCTCGCCCATGCCTGTTGGGTTGATTTCGTTTTTCACAAAATGCACCTCGATTTGCTTCGGCGCCTCGCTCATCCGAATCAGGCGGTACTTGTCGAAATTGGACTTTTCGGCAGCACCGTCCTTGAAGGTCATTTCGCCGTAAAGCGCATTGCCGATGCCGTCCGTGACGG
>JAHEAS010000383.1 GCA_024642645.1 Saprospirales bacterium
ATCCCCCCAAACGAAACCCGTAATTTCTACCCAGGTGGGATGCTTGAAGGTGGCCCCTATTGTTCGGATTACACCGTAAAGTTTGGCGCAAATGGGCCCGCTCTAACCTACTTGGAATTGGACCCCAATGATGTCGGAACCCATCAACTGACTGTAAGGGACGAGGCGACTGGCAACGCTTGCTGGGGTATTTTGAAAATCACGACCGATTGCAACAACGACACTACCCCACCCAATGTCATCTGCAACCAAGGCACTATCCTTGTACTTTCCAACGGTACGGCCAATCTCCCGGCTAATCAATTTGGCTACGCAACAGATAATTGCTCCAGCCCGCTTTCCTATTTTATTGAAATGGGGCCCGCGAACCCAACTCCTCCAAGCACCACTTCCCTCGATTTTGAAGTTACCAACCAAGGCCAAAACGACGTGGTACTCTGGGCAGTGGATGTCGCTGGCAATGCCGGAAACTGCACAGCAGTCGTCACGGTGGATAGTTGTATTGGGTCGCCTTTTCTGGTTTGCAACGACAATATCGTTGTTGAAATCAACGGGCCTGACCCTGTGGCGGTGTATCCTTTGGACTTATTGGAAGGCGGACCATATTGTGAAAACCAATTGCGAATAGGGCTTTTTCCAAATTTCAACTATGCAGATTCCATTGTTTTCAACCAAAACACGGTGGGTACTTACACAGTGTCGGTTTTGAACATTGTCACTGATAACTCCTGTTGGGGCACCATTGAAGTGACAAACAATTGTGAATTCGAGACTGTGCAGCCAACTGCAATTTGCAGCCAAAGTATTACCGTGCAACTGAGCATGGACGGCCCAGACCTCACCATTTTGGAAGCAGCAGAACTTGATGCTGGCAGTTTTGACAACTGTTCGGCGACGGGTGATTTAGTTTTCGCCATAGAACAAGGCACGCTGCCATCACCGAACATGCCGACAGCTTCGACGCTTGACTTTACCGCTTTGGGCACTTATTCCGGCATCTGGATGTGGGTAACCGACCTCGCTGGCAATACGAACAATTGTGTGGTGGAAGTGACCGTTATTCCGCCCAAATGCAACCCTGACCAGACTCCGCCAGCAATCGTAGCACCAGCCGACACTATTATCTCTTCCGACGACCTCGCTTCCCTGAACCTCGATGTCCAAAATTTTGCGCAGCTAAACCAATACTTTGGCGAAGCCTATGCCTATGACTATTGTGGTTTGGACACTGTACTGCAAAGCACTCAAACCACAATGAACGGTTGCAATTCCTTGAAAACCCTGGTACGTACTTTCATGGCCATTGACGACGCAGGGAATGTGAATACGGCTCAGCAAGTCGTTACGGTCGTTTATGATTTCTCTATCAATGTCCCAAAAGATTACCTACCTGGCGACCCTGGAAACCCTGAACAACTATCGGTGGTGCAAGGCAATGGCACTTTTCTCGGCATCACTTGGGAAGACCAAGTTTTTGAATACAATTGCGACACCATTCCCGATAAAATCTTACGCACTTGGGGTATAGTTGATTGGTGCAATGTTGCCGTCAATCAGCCTGCATTCAGCCTGCCCCGCCTTGACAGCAATGCTGATGGCTTCGTCGGAGATGCATATGTGACCTGGGTGAAAGGAGATTCCATTATTTTACTGGAAAATGGCCTGCCAGTCCAGTTCCTTGGCTTGAACGATGGGTTGATGAAATACACTCAAATCATCCGCTATAATTACAATGATACGCTTCAGCAAAGCATCACGGGTACAGTATTTATTGATACCATCGTCAACTGTTCCTTTGATACCGGCGAAATCACACTCTCTAACTGGAAAGTAAAGGCCGTCGGCCAAACGACGGGTACCGTTTACGCCACATTTACGCAAGCCAACGGCATTTACGAAATCAACAACATCTGCCCGAGCGACACAGAACTTGAAGTGAGCTTGGATGTGCCGTTCAACTACGGCCAAACTTGCACCACTACTTGGACGGTGAACACCATCCCGAACATGCCCGCTGTGCAAAACATCCCCGTGCAACTCGACAACGAGTGTGCGCTGATGGCAGTGGACTTGGCTACGCCGTTCTTGCGGCGCTGTTTTACCAACATTTACACGGTCAGCTACGGGAACTACTCGGCGCAGCCCATCAATGGTGCTTGGATAGAAGTAACGTTGGATAGTTTTGTGGACTTGCTGAACAGTTCGTTGCCTGCTACTCCGCTGGGAAATAACACTTACAAATTTGAAGTGGGAACGCTTGGTGCTGGGCAAACTGGCCACTTCACCATTGTCTTCGATCTTAGCTGCGATGCCGTGCTTGGTCAGACGCATTGCACAGAAGCCCATATTTTTCCAGATACACTTTGCCCACAAAATGTTAATTGGTCTGGCGCCAATATTGAAGTGGAAGGGACTTGCGAAAACGACGAGGTGCATTTGACCATCAAAAATACAGGTGCCGGCGACATGGCCGCCCCGCTTGAATTCATCGTGGTGGAGGATGTTATTATGTACATGACCAATTCATTCAATTTGGAGTCAGGGCAGAGTTACCAATTGCCAGCGATCGCATCGAATGGGGAAACATGGCGGTTGGAGGCCCAACAGGTGCCGGCGCACCCGTATCCCGGCAATGTTTCCGTAACCTTGGAAGGCTGCAACGGATTGAACACAACCGGACTGGTGACGCTTTTCCCGACAAGCAATCCAAACCCGTTCATCGCAGTGGATTGCCAGGAGAACATCGGCTCTTTCGACCCAAACGACAAAGTGGCAAACCCAGTTGGTTACGGTTCGAGCCACTACATCTCCCGCAACTCGGACATCGAGTACACCATTCGTTTTCAGAACACGGGTACAGACACGGCGTTCAAAATTGTCATTCTCGATACACTGTCTCAGCACCTTGATCCGACGACCATCCGCCCCGGCGCTGGCAGCCACCCGTTTTCTTACGAAGAAATGGACGGCGTGCTACGCTTCACTTTCTCCGACATCCGACTGCCAAGTGAGAATACCAACGAGCCGGCCTCCCACGGTTTCGTTCGGTTCACTGCAAAGCAAAAACTGGATGTTGTGCTAGAAACTGTCATCGAAAACAGCGCTGCCATCTACTTTGACTTCAATGACCCAATTTTTACGAACATTGTCTTTCACACCATCGGCGAGAACTTCATCGAGGTAGTGAGCGATGCCAATGAGACCAGCGGCCTCGCACCGCTGAAGGTGTTCCCAAACCCAGCATCTGAAGCTGTAACCTTTTCGCTGCCGATTGATTTGGGTGAAAATGTGAGCTTCAACTTACACGACAACCTCGGCAAATTGGTCTGCTCCCAGCCTGTGATTGGCAACCAGTTCCGTTTCGAGCGGAGGGGAATGGCTCCGGGCTTGTATTTTTATTCATTTGAAAAAGCAGGTTCTAAATTTCATTCGGGTAAGCTAATTTTACGATAAAGCATTCCTTTTATGCTATATGTTTTGCGAAAGCATCATTGCCTGATGGCAGTGGTGCTTTTTTATTGTATAAAATTGGTGCGTAGAATTAATGAATTTGTACATTTGCATACTTTAGCTTTCGAGTTCTCACTCATTACATAATAAGCTCTTCCAAAATCTTTGGCAGTTTTGACTTACCAAAACTGAGTAGTCTTAACTAAATATTGTGGTTTATTTCCCTGTCTAAAATGCATGGCTAGCCTATGCATTGTCTTGCGTTTCCCAATCTGGCAATTGCGGTAATGCAGTGCTATATATTTTCATATAAGCGCCTTATTTTCACAATAGAACTACCAGAAATAAAGCATATTAACCATGTTTAACTGTTTAATTTTCTTACCATTTATTAACTTAACGTAACAATCTATGAACTCAACTTGTACCACCAGTAAATTACCTCCAACATCAAGCTTTGGAGGTACAAGTTTGACCAATTTGGCCAAACATTCATTGAAACAAATCAGCTTGGTATACCTGCTTCTTGGAGCATTTCTATTTTTTGGAGCAAACGAGGCGGTAGCGTCCGTCAGTTTGACCATCAAGAATACAGGATGCCAGGACATGAAGGTTTACAAAAAGAACTCAAACTCGGAGAATTACCAAACGACCATTTTGGCAGGGGACAATTGGAATGTTACCACTTCCTATAACCAAGAGTTTGTGTTCCGCAAAACCAATGGCTCCTACATCAGCAACTATGTTTGTACAAATTCAAACAACCAAAACCACGACTGTGATTCGGGTGGATGCAATGGAGGCGGCAACTGTGACAACCAGCTCGCACATTGGAATTTAAACGCATGCTCGGCAGGAACCAGTTACAGCGAGTTTACCCCAAACATCACCACGGCCAGTGGGTTTTCTTCCATCAGCGCTTCCATTTTCTCCAATCTTGGAGACCACTCGTGCAACTATGGTCAGA
>JAHEAS010000384.1 GCA_024642645.1 Saprospirales bacterium
CACTGATGGACATCGCTGACAAGAAAGGCACGCCTGTCCTCGGCCTCGACGTTTGGGAACATGCTTACTACCTGAACTACCAGAATCGCCGTCCCGACTATATCACCGCTTTCTTCAATGTCATCAACTGGCAGGAAGTGACACGCCGCTACAACGATGCGAACGTTGGTGCGATGAAGGCTTAAAAATTCGAAATTGGGATATTAGGTTATTCCAAATCAGCACAAAGCAAAAGCCCGGTGGGATGTCTTCCCGCCGGGCTTTTAGTTTTGCCAAACCTGTATTGGCTATTCTATCACCAACTTCAGCACCTCGGCGCCGGATTTTACAAAATAAACCCCTGACTGCCAGTTACTTACGTCAATTTTGGCATTGCCCTGCCAGACTGTTTCAAATTTGATTTGTCCCCAAACATTGAAAATTTGCAACTGCTCCAATTGTGTTGTCAAGCTGCGTATCGTCACTTCATCACTGGCTGGATTTGGGAAAATTTTGAACACACTTTGCTGCGCAACGTCAGAAGTGGCGTTCACGCCGTTTTCGTTGTTGGCGTTGAACGTATGCGTTTGGATGACGAAATCGCCGATACCATTGGGCACTCGTGCATAGCCCATGTCAGTGGTTTGGCTGCCAAAAACCAGCTCCTGGCCAATGCGGAGGTCGGGGTCGAGGAGGTAGAGCGACTCACCGCCCGCCGATAGTTTGAAATTGGCATGAAGCCCCGCCTGGCTACCATCTTCATCTGCCCAGACGATGAGGTAGCCGGTACCGGGGATGCTCGTGCCTTCCGGGAAAGTCCATTTAGACAAATTGGTGTAGTTGTCGGTGAGGTGCCAGCCACTGAGGTCAACGGCATCAGTGCTGTTGTTGTACAATTCAATCCAGTCCTCGAACTCGCCGTCCTGGTCGGCCACGGCGGCTTGATTACTAGCCATAATTTCGTTCACCACCACTGGGCTGTCAAAGAATTCCGTCACACCGACTTGGTAAATAAAGACATCGTACTCGGCGCCTTTCGGAAAATAAGTGGCCGTTTTGGCGGTGTTGTTGGCAATTGCTTCAATGTAAAAACGGACGTAACTGCCGTTGCCGAAGCCCGGAATTTGCGCCCCGAAAAGCCCGTCGCCAGCCGCCCCGTCGTTGTGGGCACCATCGTCGAACATCACGGTTTTTTCAAATTTACCCACTAAGCCGCTACTGTAGTGCAGCACCACTTGGCTGATGCCGAGGGTTCCGGCTGCCACTTGCGCCATAATCGTGGCAGGCTGGCCAGCGTCGGGGCTGGTCCAGGTGCCATTGGCGGAGGACATGACAGCGCTGTTCACTACCAAGCCTTGAGAGTTGACTTCGCTATTGCCCAACAGCGTGTTCCGCCGGGTTTGAAACAAATTTTTGAGTGTGTTTTTTTCATTTACAAATTCCTGATAACTGTAAATCTTCTTGGTGTCAGCCGCCACCAGACCATCAATCATTTGAAAATACTCCTCTATTTGGCCGTCAATATCGGCCTGGCCAAGTTCGTCAGCGATGATGGTGCGCAGGTGAGCCAAGTACCGCTGGCGGATTGCCGGAACGGCCAGAAGGCGGTTCAGCAGCGGGTAGCGCACGTCTTGCTGGTTGTAAAACGGGCTCCAAGTGGCGGCCTGTGCCTCCAGGATGCTATTGCCATCGTACTCAATTGGCACAATACGGTTGGTCTCCGGCTCCCAGTACAGGTAGTAGTCCATACCACCCTTGAAAATATAACCATCGTCATCAGCGAAAGCATTTTCAGTGGCAAGGAACCAGAGCGTCCTATCGAGGTCCATGTAGTTTTTGATGGAGTCTTCGAGCGCGGCGAGCGGCGTATTGTTCAGTTTGTCGCAGGTCTTGATGAGGTCTTCCCAAGGATTGGTTTTGCTCGTTTTTTTGAGGGTGTAAAATTTTTTGTACTCGCTTGAGTCGGTGCCAAGCCAGTTGAGGGAGCAGTAACCCGTGCCAAATGGGCCGCCCGTGCCGCCGCCGCCGCCAGGCCCACCGCCACCGATGGTCTTGAGTGCCCGCCAACGAGTACCGTCACTGCTGAGGAACCATTCTTTGGTGAACTTCCCGTCAAGTGCCTGCACGTTCGGGTAAGGGCCCCAGTATTCCCCATTGATATAAAGTTGAACGTAGTTGGCCTTCAGCGACTGTGTGTGCTTGCGGCTTTGGTGGAGGTAGAGCGCCTCCCGGATGAAGGAGGGGTCTTGGAAGCAGTTGTTGAGATTGAGGGTTTCGTAGCCGTCAATGTCCTGGTCGGGGTCGGCCCAGTCGAGGGTGATGTTGAAAGATTTTTTCTGGGTATTCTGGGTCTGGGAGTAAGAGGTTTGGCCTTTGAAACGGACGCCTACCTCGCTGGCCAATGTATCGCCATTCAGTACCATCACGGCACCGAGGTCGGTGCTGGAATTGTAGTTGTTGGTCAAAATCGTCCAATAATTCGGCTCGTCAAAAATCAGCTCAATGGTGTGGATGCTGGACTCGTCGTAAAACCCGCTAGCCACGTTGCCACCGGTGATGAGACGTTTGCCATCGGGCGAAAAATGCATTTCATCCGGGAAACTTTGTGCCGACATTTTGCCGAAGGCAAGTAAAAAAAGGGAAATTGCCAATACAGGCGTTACTATTTTATTCATGACAAATTTTTGCTTTTGTGAAAAAAGGTAGGCAGTAAAGTTACTGCCTACCTTTTCAAATAATTATGAAGTTATCCAAGTTGTCACCTAAAACTCAATTTCCACTATCGAAAATCACAGTGCCATCGGCGGCAAATAGGATTTTCACGTCATTCGACAGCGCTACGATGTAGTTGCCGTTGAACTTCACGCATCCCCGGTTCAAGGTCGCATCAGCATAGTTTACAGCGATATATTCCTGGGCAGCCTGTGGCAAATCAGTGAGCGAAGTGACTGGCGTGTTGCAATGGTGGTGGTGGGGGCCGTCAGTTGGCTGTCCGTCGCATTCCTTGATGAAAAGCCCGTCGGCAGTGAACAACAGCACCGTGCCAGCAGAAAGCTCAACGGCGAACTTGCCGCTTGGCTTGACTACCACAGCAGTAATCGTTTGGTCGCCATAGGTTAAGGTGATGAATTGAGTAGCAGCAAGTGGTAAGTTATCTTCTCCCACATTATCACCTGCCATACAGCCGCCATCTGGACCATGCGGGCCGTCGCCATGATGTCCACCGTGACCAGGACCATCACCGTCAAATTCTCCGCATCTGTGGAAGAACTCGCCAGCGCCGTTGAAGAGCAGGATAGTACCGTCAGAAAGCTCCACAGCATACCCCACTCTATCACCATGTTGCTTGAAAACCACAGTCTGGATGGCAGCATCAGAATGAGCAGCTATGTATTCGACAGCGGCGGCTGGGAGTTCGCTCAGGGCTACGGTGTCGCCTCTCATGCAGCGGAAAATACCGCCACCACCACCTCTGCCGGCGCCCATACAGCGACCATTTTCCCGGAAATAAAGGTTTTGGCCATCTTCAAGTTCAATCTCAAAACCTTTGCCCCGCACTCTCCAAGCTGCTTCGATTTCAATCGGTGTGAACGATAGCGCAACGTAATCTCGCAATTCAATCGGCAACTCTGCAACTGCTACCTGCTGTTTGTCACTGGAGGTGGCAATTTGATTCATCAAATCAGCGACATTGTCCGTAGTTGTTTCTTTTTGGCAGGCAAAAGCCAGCGCCACGATACCCATTGCGAGTATCCCGTAAATCAGATTTTTCATGTTTAAAAAATTTTTTTGGTTAAAAACAAGAAGAGAAAAACTGGGTTGGCGCAAAATATTTTCACCAACACGGTCAAGTAAAATCTATTCGATAATTTGCTGTTTTAGTGGTGGAAGCTAGCATCGCTGCTTTTGTTTATTAGGTTAAAATCACCTTCAGAAGGTTGCATAGCAACCAGCATTTTTCAAAAATTGTACATCAACCCAGCATTTATCCCCGCCGAAAATTCAGAGGATTCAATTCGGGGGTTATTGTGCCTGCTGGTCAACGAGCCGATGAGAGTAGGTTCCAGTCGCAGGCTGAGCGCATTTGATAGTTTGTACTCCAACCCCACCCCGGCGAGGTAGTCCACCGTCACGGATTGCAGATTGGCGGGAGAACCAGACTGCCGCTCCTGCTGCTTGAATTCGAACCGATTGTTCAGGGATTGGATTGGACCAACGGCAAATTCATTGTCTTTCAAGAAATTGAACAGTATTCCGCCCTTGACTAGCGCCCTGAGCCGACCACTGCCAATGGTGTAATTGGCGTACACTGGCAGGCTGAGGTAGGTAAAGCGCTGGCTGGTATTGATTTCGGCCAGCACTTTTGCGTTGCCGGGAATGTCAGAGGCCGCCTCTGTAGAAACTGCCCGAACGTCAATTTCCACGTTGCCTGCCG
>JAHEAS010000009.1 GCA_024642645.1 Saprospirales bacterium
CCTTGAAGCGGCCATTGTCTTGCCGGAACAGGCGAGTGCCCTTCATCGGGTCGGCGGTTTTCAGTTTTTCGAGGGTCTGCGCCTCATTCAGGATGGGCAGGTTTTTCGGGTTGTGGTTAAGCAGAATCATGTCCAAGTCACCATCCCGGTCGTAGTCGAAGAAGTAGGACTGGTTGCTGAAGGCAGGGCTGTCGAGGCCATATTCTGCTGCTTTTTCTTGAAAAGTGGCACCCCTCGCCCCGTCCTGAGTAGTATTAATAAATAGCTGATTCCGCCTTTTTTCATCTGGTAAGGCGCCAGAGTAGCACAGGTAAATGTCGAGCTTGCCATCGCCATTGATGTCCACCACATTGACGCCAGTTTTCCAGGGGCCGGGCCTGCCACTTGCGCCAGATTGAGCGGTCACGTCCCGGAATTTCATCCCTTTTCCTTCGTTGATGTAAAGCTTGTTTTCCCCCATGTTGGAGGTGAAATAGAGGTCTTGAAAGCCGTCGTTGTTGAAATCGCCAACCGCTACACCACCGCCGTTGTAGAAGTATTCGTACATCAGGATATTGGTGTTCGGGCCTTCTTCGAGCTTGTTCTGAAAAGTGATATTGGTTTTTTCCGAAGGCAATAATTCAAAAAGGGCAGGTTGGCCGTTGGCAATTTCCTCAGTTGTGCCATGCTCTTCGTTCTGATTTTTACAGGAAAGAACCGAGCAAATCGTGCAACAAAAAACCGAGTAGATGGCTATTTTAAAGTTTGTCGTCATAGTTTGTTTCAAAAATAAACTTCGTGCGACAAGATAGGATTTTCTCAACTTATGGAATGAACACCCGCCTTAAACAAGCACTCCCCCAACCACTACAAAAGTGGTTGGAGGAGTGAATAAGCTTGAAATGTTTATTAAAACCTAAATTAATAGCAATTATTGATAACCAGGATTTTGCACAAGCTTCGAATTCCGGTTAATCTCATCCCTACTTATTGGACGATAGTACATCTTGTCATTCCAAACCCGTGTTTCGTTTTCCGTGTTGTCATATACCGTGTAAGTATAATCATATACCGAAGTATCATGACGATAAGGCACAAGCGCCGATTTGCCTGGTTTGAGTGCAGCAGTCACGTTAATGGCTTTAACACCTCTGCCCAAAACATCGCCCATCAGCCAACGGCGGCCATCATGATAGCGGTGTTCTTCGTATGCCAATTCTACACGACGCTCGTTCCTAAGCCGCTGTTTCAAAGCATCACCTGAATCATTTATTGCAGGCATACCAGCCCTGAAGCGGATTTTATTAATCCATGCTACT
Source organism: Saprospirales bacterium (assembly GCA_024642645.1). GTDB lineage: Bacteria > Bacteroidota > Bacteroidia > Chitinophagales > Saprospiraceae > UBA6168. Next base: position 1,299 of record JAHEAS010000009.1, read on the forward strand.
GCCTCACCTTCTTGCCCTAGTTCTATGGATGCCTCTGCATAGATAAGCGCCATTTCTGTGTAGCGGATAAACGGCCATGGAATGGTCTGTGCGTTCGACTGGTTGTCTGGCAAACCGGGGTCAGCATCAATGAACTTGCGGGTATAGTAGTGCGTGCGGCTACCGTTCCAGTTCTCGACAGATGATTCACGGGTGTCAATGCCGTTCAATAAGCCGCCACTACCATCGTCGTAATAGCCGGTTTGTACTTGATTGGCTGGGTCAAGGCCGGCAACGTCTGAAGGGCGTGGCTTCCAGCCGGCACCATCAAAAAGGACAGTAGCATAAAATCGTGGGTCACGATTTTCGTAAGGGGCTGCCTTTTGAGCAGGATTGTTCCAGTCAAACTTGCTTCCGTCCATCATTTCATAATCATCCACTAATTGTTGGATTGGCGTGTTGCCCGCCCAGTTGTGGTAGCCGTTTGGTCCATTGTTGATGCCGTAGTGGATACCGCCCAGAGGCCAGTTATCTTCTTGCGTAAACTCTGCAGTGTGGGTGCGCTGCAGTATTAGCTCGACAGCGGCAGCGGGATCGCCAACAGCGCTCTGGCCCCCCATTGCGATGGAATTATAGTTTTTCATGCCTTCTTCCGCAGAAACGGGTGCGGTCAGGTCAAGCTTGTAGCCAGCACCAGCGTCAAGCACTGCTTTTGCAGCAGCTTGTGCAGCTTGCCAGCGGGCGGTGCGGTCACCACCTGTGTATGCCACCAATGCAATGTCGGAGTAGCCAGCCAATGTGGGGGATTTGGACTGTGCAGTGGAGGCATCGTGGAGGTCGCTTGCTGCGTACAGCAGTATCCGCGCCTTCAATGCCATCGCGCTCAACTTTGACGCCCGGCCATTGGTTTCGGGCTTGCCGTCGAGCAGGTTCGTGGCTTGATCAAGGTCGGCCACGATGAAGTTCACGCACTCCTCGAAGGTGCTGCGGGCGATGGAATAGTCTTCGTTCAAACCATAAGGCCGGTCAACAAGTGGCACACCACCATAGTACCTTAGTAGCTGGTGGTAGTAGTAGGCCCGCAGGAAATGTGACTCGCCCAAAAGCCTGTCACGCAGTTCCGTGTCGGTGAACGTTGCCTTCGGCAAATTCTCCAAGGCGATGTTTGCCTGGCGGATGGCGAGGTACATCGTGTTCCACTCGTAGGTTGGGCTCATCCACGACAAGCTGCCGGGGCTTTCAGAGCCTTCGGTAAAGGTGTTGATGTTCCGGCCAGCGTGGGTAAACATGGCCTCATCGCTAATACCTGCCAAGGCTTGCTCCTCAAAGCCGCCGTAGCCCAAGAACGAATAGACATTGTAAACGAAGGCTTGCGATAATGGCCCGTCCGCCCATGTGGCGTCACTGGAAATCTTGTCGAGCGGCTTCGTGTCTAGGAAGTTGTCCTTGCAGGAAAGTGGCAAAAGCACAATCACAAGGAGCGCTATTGGATAGAATAAATTTAATTTTTTCATGACATATTTTGATTAGAATGATAGACTTGCTCCCATGTTGATTACCCTTGCTTGGGGGTAGTAAACACCGGATTGGCTTTCAGTTTCAGGGTCAAAGATTTTGAATTTGTCAAGTGTCAGCAAATTCAAGGCATTGACATAAACCCGAAGGTCACGGATATGAACCTTGTCGCTCAAGCCTTTGCCGAAGGTATAGCCGAGTTCAATGTTTTTCAAACGGATATAGTTCTTGCTCAACAAGTAATAAGTATTGTTGCCATAGGAGCCGCCCGTGAAGTAGGTGTCGCCACGGCTGGCCAAACGTGGGTGTTTGTCGCTTGGGCTGTCAATGCTCCAACGGTTGTCGTATTGGTACTTCACAAAGTTTCCAATGTCGCCTGATTCGGTTTGCAACCTGAGCAATGCGCCAGTTGCGCCTTGCAGCAGCATAGAGAAATCAAAGTTCTTGAAGTTCATGTTGAAAGTACCGCCGAAGAAGAACTTAGGCGTGCCGTTCTTGTCCAACCTCACTTGGTCGTCGGCATCAATTTTCCCATCCCCGTTGTGGTCCTTAAACTTCATGTCACCTGGGATGAGTTCGCCAGTAACCGCACTATAATCCAAGTTATTGGCTTCAATGGCTGCTTGATCTTTGAACACGCCGTCGGATTCATAAACCAGATAAGCACCAATTGGTTTACCCTCTTGGCGTTGGTAACTTGGTGCACCCGGAATTTCGTCCATGAAGACCACTTTGTTTTGAGCATAGCCACCATTGAGGCCAGCGCTCCAGCGGAAGTCACCACGGCCAGCATTGTAGAGGAGGCTGTACTCAAACCCTGAGTTGTCCACCTTGCCAGCATTTACTGGAGGCAATAGGTTGCTGATACCAGACGAAGCAGGCGTAGAGCCTGTTTTCTGAATCAAAATCTGGTCACGCCTGTTTTTGAAGTATTCCAAGCTGAAGTCAAATTTGCCAAACAGGTTGCCGTCAATGCCAAAGTTGAAGTTGTTGGCCCGCTCCCAAGTGAAATCTGGGTTAGCCAAAATGGTCTCCACCAGTGTGGCTTCCACCACGTTGTTGATGGGATATTGGCCAAAACCATAGGTCGGCAAGTAGGCGTATTCTTGCAGTTGGCCGTTGAAGAACACTTGGTCGTTGCCCATTTGGCCGTAGGATGCACGGAGTTTCAAGTGGTCAAGCCCATTGACTTTAAACCAGTCCTCTTGCGTAATGTTCCAGCCCAGCAAAAGGCCAGGGAAGAACCCGTACCTGCCAGATGGCGGGAAGATATAGGAGGCATCATAGCGCCAGATAAATTCGGCGAGGTACTTTTCGTTGTAATTGTACTGTGCACGGCCATAGTAGCCCAACCTTGCCCGCTCATAAGCACCGCCGCCAGTGCTTTGCCCAACGGTACCGCCAGCAAACAATTGGTCAACCGCTGCGGAAATGTAATTCCTGCGGAATGCGTTGTAGTTGGAGCCATTGAATTTTTCTTTGGTTACACCCGCCATCAGTCCGAAGGAGTTCCCAGCGCCAACCTGAAAGTCATAGCTCAGTATGGCAGTGAGGTTGGTATTCAAAACGTCCCTTGTGGCTTGCAACAACCTTGGGTCGGTAAAATTCGACCTGACAGCTGGCTCCAGCAATGGCGTTTTGCCATCCGGCTCAAACGAAACTTTGTCCCAGTAGTAAAGCATCCAAGGTGTTTGCCAGCGCTTGAAGTCTTCGCTCGACTTGTCCACTGCGCCTGACAGGTTCAGCTTCAAGTTCTTAATCCATGGGTTGGTAATGTCCACGCCGCCATTTATTTGAGTGTAGTCCGTTGGTGCTTCCACGTAGCCCGTTGCATTGGTGGTAATCACATACGGGTTTTGGCCGTTCTCAATGTCCGGCCCGGGTTTGCCGTTTGGCCAAACTTCCGGCTCGGTAGGCCTACCGCGCATCAGCATCCTGAAAATGGAGCCAGCGCTTTCAGTTGGGTAATGCCGAGCCTCCCGGCGAACCATAACGCCCACATTTGCCTTTACATAGTCATTTATTTTGGCATCAATGTTTGTCCTGAAATTGTACTGCTTATAGTAGGTGGCGGAGTTTTTATAGTAGCCATCTTGGTCAACATAGCCCAAGGAAGCAAAATAGGTGAGGTTGTCCGAACCGCCACTCATGTCCAAGTTGTGGCGCTGCTGTGGAGACCAAGATTTGAACGCATCTCCGAACCAGTCGGTATCTGGGTAGCCCCAAGGGTCGGAATGGTCGCCATATTTCTTGACAGCTTCCGGGCTGTAATTGGCACTCAGTGTCGTTACACCAGCGGTCGGAGAATCGTAAACGCCAGTGGTTTTGATAGCTTGCGAAGCGGCAGCCCATTCGCCTTGCGGAATGGACTTGTAAATCGGCAGCTCGTTCATGATGTTGGCGTACTCCACGGCATTCGACATTTCAGGCACACGGGTAGGCTGCGCCCAACCTTGGTTGAAACTGTAGGAAATGGTCGGTTTGCCAGATTTGCCGCGCTTGGTGGTGATGAGCAGTGCCCCGTTGGCAGCACGTGCGCCGTAGATGGCAGCGGAGGCATCTTTCAAAACCGTGATTGACTCAACATCAGCAGGGTTTAGTCGGCCAAAGCCGCCGTCCCGGTCAGGTATGCCGTCAATGACGATGAGCGGGCTGCTGTTCCCCAAAGTGTTTGTCCCCCGGATGGAGACTCTCGCCCCATCGGCACCAGGCTCGCCGCTCGTCTGAATCACCGTCAGGCCGGATAGGCGACCAGCCAGCGAGTTGCTCATGTCAACGGCGGGGGACTTCACGATTTCCTTCCCCTTCAAGGAAGCAACCGCACCCGTCACGGTGACTTTTTTCTGGGAGCCGTAGGCAACTACGACTACCTCGCTCAGATCTGCCCCTTCTTTAAGTGTAACGTTGATAGCAGCACTGCTACTCACCGTCACCTCTTGAGAGGAGAATCCAGTAAATGAATAAATGATAACGTCACCTTGGTTGGCTTGAACTTCGTAGTTCCCATCAACGTCGGTTACCGTGCCACGGGTGGTGTTTTTTACAAAAACGGTAGCCCCAATGAGAGGTGCCCCGGCTTCATCCAAAACAGAACCCATGATCGTCATTTGGCCAATAGCATCCATCGAGAGGAAGATGCAAAACAGGGCCATGCAAAAGGTGGAAAATCTAATCATGTCACAGTGGTTTATCGAATTTTGTTATGAATTGAGTGAATGTATTACCTGACTTGTTTTATGTGAATGGGACATGTAAAGCGAGGGCTAAAATTTTATTGCCTACGCCTTTTTTGAAATGAATGGGAAAATAATACGGTCGTAATTCGTGTAAAAATTACATTTTTGAATGGGAGGGTAAAGAAAATGCGATTTCTTGATTTCGCCTAATATTATTTCGGGAAAAAAAATTGTGCAGTTCTTCGTGGTATTTTCTATTCAGAATGCCAAAAAATAAAAGGTGTTGAATTTACTCAAAAACAGAACTTAGTTTTGTTTTCACACTAGTAAATGTGCCGTTTTCAAAAGATAAAAAGTGGGCAAAAAGTGAAGCAAATGAAAACTTTAATCCATCCGGTATTGTATTGGCATGAATGGCTGAGCGAAGTGGGTTGATAATATTGACAAAAAATGAGCAGTCACTGAAACTCTACCCCAACTCTCTATCTTCGCATTTTTACAAAATAAACTAACCTACTTAGATAATGAAAAAATACACCTTCTTACTGGTTGGCTTTCTGTTGGTTTTTAGTGCCAGTGCCCAGCGTCCCGAACGCCTCAACTCCTCCGAAATCTACCAAGCCATCGAAAAACTCAATGTCCTCGGTTCAGCGCTATACGTGGCTGCCCACCCCGATGACGAGAATACCCGGCTCATTTCCTGGCTCTCCAACGACCAGCACATGAACACGGCCTACCTCTCGCTTACCCGTGGCGACGGTGGTCAAAACCTCATCGGTACTCAAATCGAGGAGCTGCTTGGCGTCATCCGCACACAGGAGCTACTGGCCGCTCGCCGCATTGACGGTGGCACGCAAATGTTCAGCCGTGCAAATGACTTCGGCTACTCCAAGCATCCCGATGAAACCCTCAAAATGTGGAACCGGGATGAAGTGCTGTCCGACGTTGTCTGGGCCATCCGCAAATGGCAGCCCGATGTCATTGTTAACCGCTTCGACCACAACTCGGCGGGCAAAACCCACGGCCACCACACCTCCTCCGCCATCCTCAGTTACGAGGCGTTCGACCTCGCCAACGACCCTAATATTTACCCGGAACAACTGAAATATGTGCAGCCTTGGAAGCCCAAACGCCTTTTTTTCAACACCTCATGGTGGTTTTATGGCAGCCAGGAAAAGTTCGACGCCGCCGACAAGTCAAAAATGGTGAGTGTGGACGCTGGTCCCTACCTGCCGCTGCAAGGCAAGTCCATCGGTGAAATTGCCGCCGAGAGCCGCTCGATGCACAAGTCACAGGGCTTCGGCTCTGTGGGCAGCCGTGGCGAGAACATGGAGTACCTCGACCTGCTCAAGGGCGATATGCCAGAACAACCCGGCGACCTCTTCGCTGGCATCAACACTACTTGGACAAGGGTGGAAGGCGGTGCACCCATCGGCGATATTTTGAAAAAAGTTCAGGGCGATTTCCGCTTTGACAACCCCGGTGCCAGTGTACCAATGCTGATGCAGGCGATGAAAAAAATTGAAGCACTACCCGATAGCTACTGGAAGCGAGTGAAGCTCGCCGAAATCAAGCGGGTCATCACCAACTGCCTCGGCCTGTTTGTGGAAGCGACCGCCAGCGACTTCTCCGCCACACCAGGTCAAGAGGTGAATCTCACGATGGAAGCTATCAACCGAAGCAGCGTTTCCTGCGTGCTGCAATCGGTGCGCTACCAGCCGCTTGGCCTTGATTCCACCCTCAATACCACATTGGGCAGCAACAAGGATTTTTCGTTCAAGAAGACTCTCACACTGCCCACTAATTTGCCCTACACCAGCGCCTATTGGCTAACGGAAAACTGGGCTATCGGTATGTACACAGTGAAGGACCAGCCACTGCGTGGCTTGCCAGAAACTCCTCACCAATTCAAAGTTGAATTCACTTTTCTGGTTGACAATCAGCCATTTACGCTGGAACGAGAAGTAGTTTACAAAAAAGATGACGACGTAAAAGGCGAGGTGTATCGTCCATTTGAGGTGACACCACCCGTGTTCGTCAACATGACGGAAGAGGCGCTTTTGTTCGCTGCCAGCCCCTTTGGGGACGCAAAACCCCGTGCAGTGAGCGTGGTGGTGAAATCCGGTGCACCGAACACCGACGGCAAAGTCAGCCTCGACGTACCAAAAGGCTGGCGGGCCGAGCCCGCTGCCATTGATTTTAGCCTAAAACTAAAAGGTGAGGAGCAGACTGTGACGTTCCAGGTTTTTGCGCCTGCGACAAATGGTGAGGGCAAAATAACGCCCGTGGCTACCGTGGACGGTCAGCGCTACGATAAGTCGCTGGTGAGTATAGAGTACGACCATATCCCTGCCCAGACGCTGTTGTTGCCTTCTGAAGCCAAAGTTGCCCGCACCGACCTCAAAAGGGCCGGTGACCGCATCGGTTACATCATGGGCGCTGGAGACAAAGTGCCTGCCAGCCTCCGTCAAGCTGGTTACACCGTTGACCTGCTCGAAGACCGGGACATCACATTGGACAACCTGAAAAAATACAATGCCGTGGTCATTGGCATCCGTGCCTACAACACGCTGGAGCGCCTGAAATTCCACCAAGCTAAATTGTTCGATTACGCCAAACAAGGTGGCACAGTGGTCGTGCAATACAATACGGCTCGAATGCTTATCCCTGATGAAGAGGTTACGCCTTTCAACCTGAAAATCAGCCGTGACCGTGTAACGGTGGAGGAAGCCGAAATGCGATTTCTTGCACCAGAACATCCCGTGCTTAATTCTCCTAACAAAATCACGGCGAAGGACTTTGAAGGCTGGGTACAGGAACGGGGACTGTACTTCCCCAACGAATGGGGTCCTGAGTTTGCGCCGATTTTAAGCTGCAATGACCCCGGCGAGCCTGCCCGTGATGGTAGCTTGCTGGTTGCAAAATATGGCGAAGGTTACTACGTGTACACAGGTCTTTCGTTTTTCCGGGAGCTGCCCTCGGGGGTACCTGGCGCTTACCGTTTGTTCGCTAACTTGATAGGTTTGAGCAAGAAAACAAAATGAAATTTGGCGGGCCTCCCTAAAGGTCCGCCAACAACTTTTTTCCATCCCCCTATTGACAAGCGGCCTATATGCCCGTATCTTTGTGGCTCGTTAGCAAGAAAGAATTATCCCTTAGTTAAAAAAAAGCCCCTAAAAGACCCACCTTGCGTTATTTCTATCCAATCTGAGAACGTATCCGAAACGAACCGTTTTAAACCATTTATTCGTTCACCACATACTTGAGGAGACTTGCCGTTCTTCAAACACAGGATACTAGCATGTTAAAACTTTTATCTAAAACTGGAAGCGTTTCAGCAGTGGAGCCTTTCGTTGAAAATTTGGTTAACAGGTACAACCTAGACCCAAACAAACAGTGTAATATTCTTATCAGCCTCACCGAAGCAGTTACGAACGCTATCGTACACGGCAACGGGGAGCAGGAGGCCAAAACTGTACAGGTGAGGTCGCGGAAAGAAAGGAATTGCATCGCTGTCAGGGTCTCGGATGAGGGAAATGGATTTGACTACGAAAGCGTTCCAGACCCTACCCAGCCTGAAAACCTTTGCAAATGCGGCGGTCGTGGCGTATTCTTGATGCGTCAACTCTCCGACCATATCAGTTTCCACGACAACGGCAGTACCGTTGAAATGCGGTTTAAATTATAAAGATTGTTTTATTGTTGAATGGCTGTATTGTTAACAATACAGCCATTCAACAATAAAACATCCACTCTACGGCCTACCAACTTTAAATGACGCAGCCGCCCTTTCCACTTCCTTTTGAGGAAAATGAATCCATCGAATTTTCTTCTGAGGAAATTGAATTTGAACTGAAAGACGAACAAGCGGCAATCGATTGGCTGCAAAAAATAATTGAGCAAGCGGGCTGTGTGCTCCGCTCGCTCAATTTCATTTTCTGCTCCGACGAATACCTCCACCGCCTCAACGTCGAGTACCTCGACCACGATACCCTCACCGATATCATCACCTTTCCCTATGCCAAGCCACCCACCATCGAAGGCGACATCTTCATCAGCATTGACCGGGTGCGGGACAATGCCCAAGACTTCAAAGTAACCTTCGAACAAGAGCTACACCGAGTGATGGCACATGGGGTACTGCACCTCTGTGGCTTTGGCGACAAGACGCCAGAGGAACAGAAGGTCATGCGAAAAAAAGAGGACGAAGCCCTTGAAATATTGAACAGCATTTAAACAGAAAAGCCCGAGGTTGACACCCCAGGCTTTTCTGCAATCCTTCTGATTCTTAGTGGAAATCATCACTTCAACTCTCGAATCTTCATGTTCCGAAACCACACCCTGTCCCCACCGTGGTCCTGCAGCATGATATGACCACTGGTCATCTTCCCAAAGTCCGGCATGTCCTTGAATTTGCTACCAGCGATGAGCTTTTTCCATTCCTCGCCCGTCATATCCACTTCAACCACCTTGCGGCCATTCAGCCAATGTTCCACTTTACCATTTCGGTTCACGAGGCGAACCTTGTTCCACTGACCAGCCTGTTTAACGGTTTCCTTACTGACGGACGCTAGGTCGTATAGGTCGCCAGCCCGGTGCTTTGCATTCTTGGCGTCGGGGTGGCAGGAGTTATCGATGATTTGCATCTCTGGGCCAGTCTGCCAGGCCCAAGTGTATTTGGGATTTTCCACCACGTTGTAAATCACGCCAGAATTGCCGCAGGCAGAAATCTTCCATTCCAAGCATAGCTCGTAGTTGGCGTAATCGCCATCCGTCACGAGGTCGCCGTTAGCTTCCTCAGCACCTGACGCCTTGGGGTCAAGGGTTAATGAACCTTCTTGTACCACCCATTTCTTGGCGGCTGTTTTCTGGTTGAAAGAATGCCAGCCAGCAGTTGTTTTGCCATCGAACAACAGCTTCCATCCGGCTGCTTTTTCCGCACCTGAGAGGGTGTTTTGGGTAAAACTGGAGGCTTCAGAGCTTTCTTTTTTGAAAGCAAAAGTCAATGGAAAAATGACTGTGAGCAGCAGAAGGCGAAATGTCAATTTCATTTTTGTGAATTGAGTTTTTTGTTTAGTACAATCTCGTGGCTAAGGTAAGGTATGAGGGTGGTTAAAAAGCAAAAAACGGCGGCAGAATCCCATCCCGCCGCCGTTTCTCGTCTCCGACTGCCCACTGCAAATTGTCGAACTGTCAACTCCTACTTTCCCCCACTCGGATTCCCCTCTCCGTACTGCACCTTCACTGCCTCGTCAATCCGGGCGACTTTCACTTCGGTTCGGCGGTTGTACTGGTGCTCTTCGTCGGAGCATTCCACGCCATCGGTGCAGCGGTTGCGGATTTGGGTTTCGCCAAGGCCCATCGCCTTGATGCGGCTCGACTTAATGCCCTTTTGGATGAGGTAGCGCTTAGCGGATTCGGCCCGTTTTAGCGAGAGTTCGAGGTTATATTGGTCGTTGCCACGGCTGTCGGTGTGGGCCGTTAGCTCGACTTCCATGCTGGGGTATTGTTTCATCAACTGGGTAAGAGCGTCGAGCTCCTCGCCAGCGCCTTTGCGAATGATGTACTGGTTGAAGTCGTAGTAGATGTTTTCCAACAATATCACGCTGCCCTTGCGGATGGGCTCTTTGACCACTTCCTCCTCTCCAACGGAGGGTTGTAGCTTCAAGGTCAGGTTGAGTGGTTGTGCGCCGACCAAATTTTTGGTGGAAATATTTTCGGAACTGCTTTCGTAGCCAAGTTTTTCGGAGGTTACAAGATAATCGCTGTTGGCAGGCAGACAGTAGTCGAAGCCACCGTTGGCATTGGTGCGCAGCAACTCTTCCTTACCGGTTGTCAGGTTTAGGATGCGTATCAAAGCGTTTGGAACATAAGTATCGTACCCTTTCACTTTCACGAGTCCATCTAAGGCCGTACAGGTACGGGTCTTTAGCGGTATCCGGATGGTCGGTTCGGCTGCGGGATCTTCAGTAGCGTATTGCATCTCGCCATCGGCATAGCCGTCTTTGGTGATAAGGATAAAGTATTTTTTGCCTTGGCGCATGGTGCTGCTGACCGTTCCGTTTACGTCAGTGAACATGGACGGGATGCCAAGGTCACTGGCGTTTTTGCGCACAAGCCTCATGCGGAGTTCCCCATTTTCCGAAGGCAAAAGCTCCACGTCATAAAGGTCATTGCCCTCCATAAAGCCGTCTTCGGATTGCTGGAAAACACGAACCCCGGCATTTGTGATCCGCTCGTTGGTGGTAGCGTCATAGGCGATGATAACAGCGTTGATGGCGGGTGCGTCGTCGTTGAGGATGGGGCCATCGGCCTCGAACATGTAGATGTCATCGGCGCCACTGCCCCCGGGGCGGTCACTGGCGAAGTAGCCACGAGTTGCTTCATTGTTTAGGATGAACCCAAGGTCGTCGGTAGCGGAGTTGAGCGGGGTGCCGAGGTTGGTCAGTACGCCCCATTCGCTTCCACTGATGTCAATGCTAAAAATATCCAGGCCGCCTTCGCCGCCCCGACCATTGGTGGAGAAGAAGAGGTTGCCTGTCTGGTGCAAGAAAGGGAATACCTCGTTGCCACTGCTGTTGACATCTGGGCCGAGGTTGATGGGTTTTGACCAGTCTCCGCTCTTTTTTTCCACGTAATAAAGGTCGTAGCCGCCATATCCACCGGGCATGTCGGAGGAAAAAAACAGGCGGTTGCCGTCAGCGGAGAGCGTGGGGTGTTGGCAGGAATAATCGTCGCTGTTGAAGGGGAGGGCTTTGATGCCTTCCCAATCGTATTGGCCTCGCCTTGCCTCATAAATTTTCAAAGTGACCCTACCCTTGGAGTTAGTTTTGGCAATACCACCTTCGAGGTTGTTGCGGGTGAAGTACATTAGGTTATTGTCGCGGCTGAACGAGACAGGACCTTCGTGCACCTGTGAATTGATGGAAATGGAAAACGAGCGACCCGACTGCGGTAAGAACTGGTTGTCCAATTCAGCATAAAATAGTTCGAAAAATGGCTTGCCGGTGTTGGAGTCTATCGGCCCGTTTTTATGAAACGAGACGTAAACAATGCCATTTTGATAAAACGCTGGCGAAAACTCGTACCGATTGGAGTTGATCACCTTGGCGTTCTGCAAAGCAATGCTTCGCTTGCCCGTTCCTTTTTCGTAGAGTTTGTCCGAGCTTTTGGACTTGGAGCTTTGCTGTTGTGCCGACAAACAAACTGGCAATATCAAAACAGCTAGGCTAAATATCAGATTTTTCATGGACGAACCGATGGTTGAATGTATGATGGAAGGGGTTCCTTTGGGTTTCAGGCTTCGGAGGTCTCGGGTTTCAGGATTGGTTTTATCATTAACCTTTCTAGGCCTGTGTTTAGTATAAAACCGGACGTAAAGTAGAAAGGCTGGCTTCATTGACCAGCCTTTCTACCTCATCTTTTAGAAAAAGCGAGGGTTGTCGTACTCCTTGCCTTCCTCGCTCCCCTTACCGATACAGTACCGGATGGAGGCTTCGATGCTGCCATTAGAGTACCCCTTGATGTCGGAAAGGGTATAATCGTAAGAGAAGGTAAACATAAGGCTGGGCGTGAGCTGTGCCCCCACCAGCAGGTCGATTGACTCGCCGTTGCCGTTCTCCTTGTTGCCACCCAAGCGATAGGTAACGCCTGCTACGTAACGGTTTTGTACCAGCAAGCTAACATTCGCATCGAAATCAACTGGTGCTTTTGAAGCATGTTTCAGCAGTGCCTGTGGCTTCAATGCCAAGTTGTCGTTCAGCTGAAACGTCACACCGCCCATGAGGTAAAAATGCTGCACTTCCCTGGAGATGATGATGTCCGAGTCCGTGAAGTCAATATTGTTTTCCAGCAAACGGGGTGCCGACAGGCCAACATAAAACTTGTCGCTGTTGTAATAAAGCCCTGTTCCGAAGTTGAACAAAAACTTGCTGCTGCTGCCACCGGGGATACTACCGTCTTGCTCTTTTGGCTGAGTGGCGGAGGTCTTCGCAAAATCTTGTTCCATGCTCCGCAAGGAGCCTTGAATGCCCAACCCGAGCATCCCACGACCCAACCTGACCCGGTAAGAATAGGCCAAGTCCGCATTGTACATCGTCGTGATGCCGATGGTGTGGCGGTACAGGTTGGCGCCGATGCCTACCCGCTGGTTGTTCAGTGGCATGTTGAAGGTGGCGATGGCCATGGAAGGCGCACCGTCCAAGCCGAGCCACTGTTGGCGGTAGATGCAGGTCACGCAAGGCGCATCTTGACTGCCTGCAAAGCCAGGGTTGTAGCCCAGTTTGTAGTACATAAACTGTGTGTTATGTGGCTGCTGCTGGGCATGCAGCACGGCTGCGGCCAAAGTGCAGAATATGATGGTGGTGATTATATTTTTCATGTTGAAATGGAGATTGTTGAATAGTTGGATTGCTGTATTGTTGGGATTGTTTGTGTTCAAAACAAATTAACAATACAGCAATCCAATAATCAATTTTATCGCTGAATGATTAAATAGCCCGACATCGGCTTCTCGCCATTGCCCAAGTCAATGATGTAGAAGTACGTGGATGCCGGAAGGTCTTCGCCATCGAAAGTGCCTTCCCAATTGTTCTTGTAAGGCTCAGCGTGATAAACCTCATCGCCCCATTGGTTGAAAATGCTTAACACATTGTTCGGGTAGGTTCCATCTTCCGCAAGGCAAGGAATGATGAATGCATCGTTCATCCTGTCCTTGTTTGGCGTGATGATACTCGGCACCTCGCACTTGGCATCTTTGCCTACGTTGAAGTAAACAGTGGCCGTGGCGCAGGTACAACCTTCTTGGCAAACCATGTAGATGGCGCTATCCAAGCCAACGAAGTTGATATCAGGCGTATAAGTCAAAATATGCTTAGCTACGCCAGTCCCCAATTCGACCGTGCCATGCTCTGGCTGCAACTCGATGCTGATAGTCGAAGCGTCAGGGTTGGAAAGGTTATCATTGGCGAGAATATCGGTGAACCCACTGGTGGCAAATGGAATATTTATTTCATCGTCTCCCGCCTGTGGAATGGTATAGTTCAAAAACAAAGTATCCACCGATTGTTGGCCACAAGCCCCACCGTAAATCGTCCAGATGAGGATGTTCTGGCCAGGCACGAGGTTTTCAACTGAGGTCACCGCTGAACTTGGTGTGATGATGTTGATAGCACCATTAGGGCTGCTCCAATAGCCATTGGATTGACCATTGGGCTGAACGATAGCTGGCACCGCCGCCAATTGTGTCGAATCACCACAAACCATGATGGCATCTGCGCCATTTGCCGAAGCTGAAGCTTGCTCATTAGTCACTGTCAGCAGCAAATTATCGGAGGACATGCCGCAGCCGCCGTCAATCGTCCATGTGAAGACGTACGGGTTACCAGGTGTCAAATTGGTTACTTGCGTAGCTGGGTTGGCTGGGTCGACGATAATTACACCAAGTGCAGCCTGTGAGGCGGGTTGTGTCCAGACACCATCGTTCGAAGCAGGCATCACTGCTGCAAGGTTTGCAGCAGTAGCATAGCAAATCGTGATAGGGTCACCTGCGTCTGCTTGCTCCAAGAAATCAACATAAATGTTCATTTCATCGCTAGAGTAATCCGTACAGGCACCATTTGACAGCGACCACTGGAATACATAATCTTGTCCAGGCACAATACCGGAAACGGTGGTAGTAGCTTGGTCTGGATTGGCAATCACTACGCCAGCCGGGTTTCCATTTACCAACTTCCAATGTCCTGTGCCAGCCGTAGGCACAGTCGCCGACAGGGTGATGATGTCACCTTGACAGCCAACGATGTCCGCACCTGCTATCGCTTGGTTGCCTGGAATGGTATTCAATGTAACCACCGTTGGCACCGAAGGTGATGAGTTACAACCGTTCAGCGTAGCCACCACGTAGAATTCCTCTGTTCCGTTGCCGTACTGCGTTGGGTTGGGCACCTGGAAGTTGATGGAAGGTGTAGCCGCTCCGAGCGGCAGACCATTAGTGTCGTACCAAGTATAAGTTGCGCCTGGCGTTGCCGAGTTGGCAGTCACGCTCAGCATCACGTTGTCGCTGTCTGCGCAGTAAGGGCCAGCGTTGATGGCCGTTGGCACTGCCGGTTTTGCATTTACCGTTACGTTTACAGAAACGATGTCTGACCAGCAGCCGCCTACTTTCTTGCGAACTGTGTAAGTGCCTGCATGCAATGCCGGGTTGGCGTTTGCAATCACTGGGTTGCAAACGGTAGAGCTAAACCCGCCAGGGCCAGTCCATTCGTAGATGGCACCTGTTGTGCAGTTTACACTGAGTTCGAGTGTTTGGCCTTCACAAACCGGGCTGTTGCTCATTACTTGTACCGTCGGCGCTGGGTTTACCACAAGTGGGTTTGAACTAGAAGTACCTGATAGGCAATCACCCACACTGTAATTTACCGTGTAAGGACCTGCATCGGTTACGGTGAGGTTGCTAAGTGTCAACGATGGGGTACTAGTCGTATAGTCACCAGATGGGGTGTGCCAAACATAAGTCACGTTAGGCCCAGGGTAAGGATTGGTAGTGATAGTCACCGCATCCCCTACACAATATGGATTAACAATTCCCGCAGGTTGATTAGGCGTGTTAATTACTTGTGGGATAGCCACATTTACCGTAGCTGGCAGCGAACTACAACCCTGCGCATTGGTTACCACCAATGTGTAAGTGCCGCTGTTGCCAAAGGTGGCATTTGGGATGGTAGCGATGGCGTTCACGGAGGTATAGCCGTTCGGCCCTGTCCAAAGATATTGGTACGTACCGTTGTTGGCAGGGAAAA
>JAHEAS010000385.1 GCA_024642645.1 Saprospirales bacterium
AATATTGATATTTCCCATTACGGCAATCCTTCCAATGCTTCAATCACCCAATACCATCAAAACATCCGGCTATGAAAACGGCAACCTTCCTTTTGCTTTGCTGTCTCTCTTTTTGCTTTGGTGCCAAGGCAAACAACGGGGCGGACAGCCTAACCCTGGCCACATTACTGAACGAAACCGCCACGGAACTGCGCAGCATCGAGCAAGAATGGGCAGTGCAGGCCACGGTCTTGAAAAACGACCTGGAGACCGTCAACCAGCTCCTCGATTCCTTCAACATGGTCACCGCCCCCACGGAATACCTCTGGGCACTGAACCGAAAGCTGGAACTCCGGGATGAACTGGCCACGCTCGAAGCGGTCTATCAACTGAACATGGCCAAGGCCCGCTACCGCAAGGGGCTGGAACTCATCAAAATCATGTACGAGAAAACCCTTGGCCTCGACCACCATTTCACTTCCCTGAAGACCTTCCAAAACATTGCGCAGCTCTCCAATCCCAATGCCTACCCGGAATTTCAGCAAACAAAAGAGGTGCTGGCAGGGCGGCTTAAAAAGGACAACGACGTTCGGATGCCTGCCCTTCTGGCTGGCAACCCGCTCATTTCCGCTACGTTCTCGCTGGTGGCCTCGTTCATTGGCGAAGCCGAACCCAAAAAGAAGGAAAAAGACTTGGAAAAAATCGCTTGCATCCTCGATTTCACGGTGCGCATGTACGCCGATTTGAACCTGATTTACTACGAAACGGAGTTCCTGAAAGAAGGCAATGCCAATCTGAAAACAAACTGCTCGCAGCTATTCAAGGAATATACGAAGATGGTGGGCTACAAAGTAGAACTGGACGTGTGCCGTAGCCAGGACGACTGGGAGACGCTCTATGACCAGCTCGACAATTATATTGCAAACCTCGAAGCCGCTGCTGCCAAGAGCAAGGATGACCCCGCCGCCAACCGGGAGCTGATGAAGGGCATTGCCAACCTGGAGTTCTCGATTGACCGGCTGCTGGACTTTTTGGAGAAGTACAACAATTTCGTGGCGCAGGGGGAGAAATACTACCAAAAGTTCGAGGTCATTGCCGCCAATTACCCCAACGAGGCAGCCTGCGTCGGCCAGTTGCCACCACAATACGCTACCCTCAAACAAGACATTAAATTTTCCATCGAAAAGTTCCGGGAAGCTTATAACATTGCAGAGCTTACCGGTTCCAAACTAAAAGACTTGTTGTATGGCACATCTGATTGAAACTAAATCCAGCATTCACGGGGCTTCAAGCCTCAAAGGCGCCATCCCTGCCGAGGTGGACTTGGGCAGTCCTCGGCATCCTGATTGCCGCAACTTCGGCATTTGCCGCATCAATTTTTTGCATCGGGGAAGGCTGAACCTGCTACCTTCTTGCTGCCCGAACAGGGCACAGGGCTACCTGCGGCGCTGGGAAGAGAACGGTGTCGAGCTGATTTTTCCGAAGGAAAACATGGCGCCTGCCACGCTGGAAAAATATTTCGGCGACGGTTGGTTCTCCGTGGAAGGTGTGTATGAACTGTCGGGAGAAATGGCAGCGAAACTTGGGCTTTTCGGCTTCACCTTCCAGCCGGGCAGGTACCCGGTGCTGGAGATGGGCGGAAGGCTGCACGTGGTATTTGCTTGAAGGGCAAGACTGACAACTATTTTTATTTCCTTCATCAAATCCATGGTAAAAACGGTCAAGAGTATTGATATTTGCCATCAAAAAAAATCAATACATGGCAATCGTTGAAATGAAAGTCCCGGTCATCGGGGAATCTATAACTGAAGTAACGCTCTCCAAGTGGCTGAAAGGCAACGGCGACTACGTTGCGCTGGACGAAGCAATCTGTGAATTCGAATCGGACAAGGCGACCCTCGAATTCCCTGCCGAAGCTGCTGGCAAGCTCATCTACGTAGCTGCCGAAGGCGACGATATTGCCATCGGGTCAATCGTTGCGAAGATTGACACATCAGTCACACAAAATGAAAAAGGTGATGCGCCTGCTCCTACCGCTGCGCCACCAGCCGAGGCCAAACCGAGCGCACCCACACCTGCCGCTGCGCCTACCGAGAGCAAATCCACCTACGCCGACGGCCATCCATCGCCCGCTGCCGCCAAAATTTTGAAAGAAAGCGGCGTTGCGCCTGAGTCGGTTGCTGGCACTGGCAAAGATGGCCGCATCACGAAGGAAGATGCCCAAAAAGCTGCTTCCACACCAGCCGTTACGCCCGTTGCGCCTACCCCCCCAGCACCCCTAAAGGGGGGAGTCGCCACCGCTCCCGCTCCCACCGGCACCCGCGCCGAAGAGCGCAAAAAGATGAGCCGGATGCGCCGCACCATTGCGAAGCGACTCGTCAGCGCCAAAAACAACACGGCCATGCTCACCACCTTCAATGAGGTGGACCTGACCGAAGTCATGGCCCTGCGGGAGAAACACCAAGATGCTTTCGTAAAAAAATACGGCATCAAGCTGGGCTTCATGTCGCTCTTCGCCAAAGCTTGCGCCAAGGTGCTGATGGAAATGCCCGACGTGAACGCCATGATTGACGGAGAGGACATCGTTTATCACAACTACGTGGATATATCCATCGCCATCAGCACGCCGAATGGTCTCGTAGTGCCGCCCGTTCACAACGTCGAAACTTTGAATTTTGCAGAGGTAGAACTGAAAATAAAGGAACTTGCGGATAAGGCTCGCAAAGGCGAATTGACGCTTGAGGAAATGAGCGGTGGCACCTTCACCATCACCAACGGCGGGGTGTTTGGCTCCATGTTGAGCACGCCAATCCTCAATGAGCCGCAGAGCGCCATCCTCGGCATGCACAATATCATTCAGCGCCCAATGGCCATCAACGGTCAGGTAGAAATCCGTCCGATGATGTACCTGGCACTGAGTTACGACCACCGGGTGATTGACGGCAGCACCAGCGTAACCTTCCTCGTGAAGGTGAAAAAGCTTCTGGAAGAGCCGGTGACGCTGCTGCTTGACCTTTAGAAGCAATTGGAAATTAGGGAATTGGACAGCGAGCCAATTTCTAAAAAGATAAAAAATGAAGGGCAGCCATTTGGTTGCCCTTTTTGCTTTAATTTGCCCGATAAAACTTTGCCAACATGACCTTACAAGACTTTTTCAACTTCCTCGTTTCCAATCCTTTTTGGATCATTTCTTACTTCCTCCTTATCCCGTTCACGGCTTTGCTGGCGGGCATTTTCGGCAAGGATGAGGGACAGGAAGACCCTTGGAAATACTTGTACTCAGCACTGATTTACCTTGTTTGCGTCCCCGGCATTTTTGCTGTTTTTTTCAACCTCTATCTCTTCATTTTTGAGCGACGCAGCATTTTTCAAACGGAAATCTTCACGCAATTGCTTCCCATTGTCTCCATGTTCGTCACGATGCTGCTCATCCGCCGCAACGTGAGCCTAGACCTCATACCGGGCTTTGACAAAATCACCGGACTTTTTATGATGATAACAGCAGCCTTCGCTTTTTTCTGGGTGTTGGACAAAACGCATATCATCATCATTTCCTTTCTGCCACTTTGGCAAGGAGCCCTCATTTTTATCGGCCTGCTGTTGGTGATGCGGTGGGGATGGGGAAGGTTGGCGAAGAAGCCAGCGTAACCATGTACGCCGGAAATCCTTTCCAGCGCTAACCTCACACCGGAAAGGATTTCCGGTGGACTTACACTTTTTCCAAAACCACGGCATATCCTTGCCCCACGCCAATGCACATCGTGGCCAATGCGTAGCGTTTTTGCCCCATAGGGGTAAATTGACGGTGCAGTTCAATAGCTGCCGTTTGTAAAATCCTCGTACCGGACATGCCGAGAGGGTGCCCAATAGCGATGGCACCACCATTCGGGTTGATACGTGGGTCGTTGTCGGCGATGCCCCAAGTGCGAGTGCAAGCCAGTGCCTGTGCGGCGAACGCCTCGTTCAGCTCAATGATGTCCATATCGGCGAGGGTGAGGCCAGCACGGTCGAGCGCCAGTTGGCTGGCAGGCACTGGGCCAATGCCCATAATGCGAGGCTCGACACCTGCAACGCCCGATGACACGATTCGGGCGAGGGGTTTTAGGTCAAATTTTTTCACTGCCATTTCGGAAGCGACCAGCATTGCGGCAGCACCATCGTTGAGGCCGGAGGCATTTCCGGCGGTCACGCTGCCGCCGTCTTCTGCTTTTTTAAAAGCGGGACGAAGCTTTGCCAACACCGCCAGCGTAGTGCCGGGTTTGATGAATTCATCATCGGAAAAAATTATTGTATCAGCTTTTCGCTGCGGGATGGAAACGGGGCTGATTTCCTCAGCCAGCCTGCCCGAAGCCTGTGCCGTTGCGGCTTTTTGTTGCGACCAAAAAGCGAAAGCGTCCTGGTCTTCCCGGCTTATTTTATGTTGCTCCGC
>JAHEAS010000386.1 GCA_024642645.1 Saprospirales bacterium
TTTCCCGGTAAAAAACCTGTTCCGGGCGCAGGTCGGCATTGGCTACCATCAGGTCGCCACCGTTGGTCTCGAAGGTTTTCCCTAAGTCATCAATGTTCGGGTTTCGAAAGCCGGTGGAGAGCAGCGCATTGAGGCGAAGGCCGCCAGAAAGATTGCCCACAACACCGAGGTGCAAGTTTTGCGACTGCGTTTGCTGCCGGACATGTGCCATGTCGGTGTCGTAAAAACTTGGGTCAAAGCGGGCGTCAATGGTGACCGAACTGAAACGGATGCCGTCCGAGAGAATCAGCTTGCTGTCCAGCAGTTCCCAGCGGTGCGAAAAGTAAAGCCCGGCCGTGGCGTATGTGCCATCGGGGTAGCGGCTGGCGATGGTTTTTTGCTGCCCAGATTCGAGGTTGTCGGAATGAGCCGCACTTTTCAACGTGTTCTGCACCACCTCAGCTCCGTAGCGGATTTCATGGCCGCTCACCTGTTTGTACAGGTCAATGTTTGCGGAGTAAATCGTTAAGCTTTCGTCATAATTGTTCCGTTCGATTTTGTCGAAGCCCCGGTCGTGGCGGCTCTCTCCTATGAACTGTATGGCGGGGGTGAGACGTACGTCGTCCGCCCACCATTTTTTAGTTTCCTTTTTCAATTCATAGCTTAAAAACTGCCGATTTTGTGGGCCGTAATACCATTCAGCATACTTAGGTTTTCCGTTTGAGAGGGTGGAGAGGCGGTCGTAGCGGGGCACGTCCGTGGTAGTGGAGAGCTGAAAATTAAGCAAATGCTCAACACCGTTGCCGGGGCTATACAGGATTTTTTGCAGAACATCCATTTGTTTGTAACCGCTGAATCGCTGAATTTCTGGGTCGTCGTTGGTTACCATACTGTCCCGGCCGTTAATTCTTTTTACATAAAAATTGGCGTCGCCAAAGCCGGGGTAGTCCATCATGTCATTTTTACCGCTTCGCAAATCGCCAAAATCGCTGGCTGTCACAGCGGTCAGTGAAGCCCATTTTTTACTGCCCAAATTTACGGCAGCATGTGCGGTTTTACCCTGATTGGCAGATGAATAGCGCACGAACCCGTTTGTTTTTCCTCGTAATTTCAGGCTGTCACCGAGGCTTGGCCGTTTAGTAAAAAAACTGATGACACCGCCAATGGCATCCGTGCCGTAAATTACAGAGCCAGCGCCTTGCAAAACTTCAATTCGTTCCATCACGTTTGGGTCGGTGGTGATGCTGTTTTGGAGGTGCCCAGCCCGGTAGATGGCGTTGTTCATGCGTACGCCGTCCACTACCAACAAAATGCGGTTGGCCTCAAATCCACGTAACACTGGACTGCCGCCGCCTTGCTGGGATTTTTGCACATAAACTGCCCCGCTATTGGCGAGTGCATCGGCTGTGGTGAGCGGACTTATTTTGCTGATTTGAGATTGGAGGACAAGGTCAATCTGATGGGGGATGTCGCTTTTTCGCTCGATGATTTTGTTGCCGGAGATGACAATTTCTTCTAGGTTGACAAGTTGCAGCGAGTCTTGCGCTAATGCGCTGAATGCAAGGCAAATAGCCCCTGCAAGCATTGGGAGGTGAAGTTTCTTCATAGCGCTGTCTAGTTGCTTTTGAGTCGTTTTCTTGCCCAATTGGTTTTCCCTCCAAAAGGCAAAAAATAGTGTTTTACAGCGTAATAACCCTCAAAAGTACCAAAGCGCTGGGTCAAAATCCACCCACTGAAACCATATTTTCTTCACCCATAATTAGTTTTGAGTTTTGAATTACGAGTTTTGAGCAGCCCCAGGTCAACTCAAAACTCGAAACACAAAACTCAAAACTTCCTTTTCACACCGCCTGAATCACGTCATACTGTGTCAGCATGTGAAAGCTCCCCGCTCGGTCACGTACCACGACAGCTTGCATTTCCTTCGTCAAATACTTGCCCAACTGCCGGAACGGCATGTCATCCTCGACAATGGGGAACGGCATTCCCATCACACTCGTCACTGGTTTTTCGGCGTGGAGCAGTGGGTTGTCGAGGAGGTATTTCAGTACCTCAGTCTCCGTCACGCCACCCACCATTTTGCCATCCTGCATGACGGGAAGTTGCGAAATGTCGTTTTCTTTCATCAGGTTGAAAGCATGGCGGACGTTGTCGGTCGGGCTGACGGTATGGAAGTTCTTGCTTTGTTTTTGGGCGACCAAGTCCTTGATTTTTAATTCCGTATCAAGGAACCCACGCTCCCGCATCCAGTCGTCGTTGAAGAGTTTTCCGACGTAGCGGCTGCCGTGGTCGTGAAAGATGACGACGACAACGTCGGTGGGCTTGAGTCGGTCTTTGAGTTGTAAAAGTCCAGCAATGGCGCTGCCTGCGGAATAGCCAAGCAAGATTCCCTCTTCTTTGGCGATGCGCCGAGCCATGACCGCCCCATCCTTGTCCGTCACTTTTTCAAAGTGGTCAATCACGCTGAAGTCATAATTTTTTGGAATGATGTCTTCGCCAATACCCTCCGTGATATAGGAGTAGATTTCCTTTTCGTCAATCTTGCCAGTTTCGTGATAGGCTTTTATGGTCGAACCATACGTGTCGATGCCCCAAATCTGGATGTTCGGATTTTTTTCTTTTAAATATCGCCCCACGCCTGTGATGGTGCCGCCCGTGCCCGCACCCACGACGATGTGCGTCACGTTGCCCTCGGTTTGCTCCCAAATCTCCGGCCCTGTGCTTTCATAATGCGCCTCCCGGTTGGCGAGGTTGTCGTATTGGTTGAACCAGTAACTATTGGGGATTTCTTTGCTAAGGCGCTCGGCCACAGAGTAGTAACTCCTGGGGTCGGTGGCTTCCACGTTGGTTGGACAAACGATGACTTCGGCACCCATTGCCCGCAGCAAGTCAAATTTTTCTTTGGATTGTTTGTCGCTGGTCGTGAAAATGCAACGGTAGCCTTTCACGCAAGCAGCGATGGCGAGACCCATGCCTGTGTTGCCGCTCGTACATTCGATAAAAGTGCCGCCGGGTTTGATTTTGCCCTCAGCCTCGGCTACTTCCACCATTTTCAGTGCCATTCGGTCCTTGATGCTATGGCCAGGATTGAAGGTTTCGATTTTGCCGAGCACGAGTGCCGGTACTTCCGCCACGACTTTGTTTAGCTTGACGAGTGGGGTGTGGCCGATGGTTTCGAGAATATTTTGGTAATACATTATTTGAGTTGAAAATTGAAAATTGAGAATTGAAAATGGGGTCATCCCAGGTATCAATTCTGCTGCAAAGTTAATAGGGTTAAAGGCAGGAACGGCAAGCTTCAAGATTTTGATTCAAAAAAGAACACTCGGGTAGTCGTATTTCTCAGTTATCAATTATCCATTTTCAATTGAATCAGACTTTGAAATTGAGCATAAATTCCTTCACCAGCTTGTCAAACTCTTGTCCATCCTGGCCATGGAACTGAACCTCAACGGGCAATACCATAAACGGCAGTTTATTTTCCAATAGCCGCTCACGGAGCAGTTCCAACCGCATGGCATCCTTTTCGGTGGTGAGGATGATTTTTTTGCTGCCTTTCAAATCGGCAAACTGCTTTTCGATGTCCGTTAGGTCATCTTCGGTAAAATAGTGGTGGTCTTCGTACTCCTTCACCCGCACGGTGCCAACTTTGGGTTCCAGCCAGTCTTGCAGGTAGTCTGAATTGGCAATGGCGCAGACCATCAGCACGGACATATCTTCCTGTAAATCAATGGTGAATTTCGGGTTGAGCACGTAATAGGGCTTCAAGTACCGATAGCTGGAAAAGAAAACCTGCTGGTGCGGAAAGGGCTTTATTTCTGACAATAAATTTTCCCGTTCGTCGTCGTGGAGGTCATCAGGGCACTTCGTCACCACGATAACATCAGCACGGCGGTAAGCACTTTTCCATTCACGCAATCGACCGCTGGGCAGCAGCCAGTCCCGGGTAAATGGCCGCCGGAATTCTGTCAGCAAGATGTTCAGTCCCGGCGACACGCCCCTGTGCTGGAAGGCATCATCAAGCAGGATGACTTGGGTTTCGGGAGAGTGCCCGATCAGTTCGGGGATACCCAACGCCCGGTTTTCGTTCACGGTAGCGAACACATCGGGGTATTTCCGCTTGAACATCAGTGGCTCGTCGCCCACCTCGTCGGCCTTGCTCCAGTACTCAACGATTTGGTGGCCTTGCGTTTTTCGGCGGTAACCCCGGCTGAGGGTCGCCACGTTGAGGTACGGACGCAATAGCCGTATGAGGTGCTCGATATGTGGCGTTTTGCCCGCCCCGCCTACCGTCAGGTTGCCTACAGAAATGACGGGCAGGTCAAATTTTACACTGATGAGCACTTTCTGTCGGTACAAAAAATCACGGATGCTTATCCCTAACCCGTATAAAAGCGAGAAAGGCAGTAGCAGGATGCGTATGAGTGGG
>JAHEAS010000387.1 GCA_024642645.1 Saprospirales bacterium
AATGCCTACGTACCCCTTCCAGCGGAAAACCCTGAAATGGATTATATCTCCTTTGGATTGGTAACCGCCGACCCCCCAATGTATTTTCGTGCTGGGGATGAAACGCTCCTTTTCACTTTTGCCAACAAAACGCCTGACTGCCCGGAGTCACTCTACTTGATGGCCAACGAAGACCCCTTCAACAAGTTGCCAAATTCAATGAACTCCAACCCCGGCAATGACATTAGCGTGTTGGACCCCGGCAACGAGAAGACCGTCTATTTTTTCTCAAAAGTATATGCTCCCGATGCTTGGGACTGTCATCCCGGCAAAATGGTGGAGCAAGGCCCCTTCATTCACGGTTATGATAAGCGGCGCAATCGCCGGATTAATCGACCTTGAGTTGAGGTTGCAGTACGACAGTCTGAAATTCCAGATATTCCATTAGACGACGAGAGGTGGTATGCTTTAAAAAGTTACCACCTCTCGCTATTTTGGCTAGTTACTGACTTAACACCAGCATCCAGGCCACCAACTGCCAAGTAAAAAAGACTGCCAGTTGTCAGACTGCCAACTTAAAAGCCCTGTCAAAAAGTCTCTCCTTTTTTCAAAAACCTGACAGCCCGTCCGTTTTTTCCTTCCGGTACGAATTCTGCTAAACTTTCTCACCCGATAGAACCTTTGCTTATTCTATCTTTGCACACCTTTTCCGATTGCGGATTGCGGATTGTGGATTGCAGCCTTCAAAGCCTGTTTCCCAATCCTCAATCCGCAATCCCAAATCTGCAATCCACATCATGCTTGGTATATTTAAATCGCTTTTCAAATCAAAACACGAGCGGGACTACGACAAGTACGCTCCCATCATTGACGCCGTAAACGAGGAGTTTGAAAAACTTCAGGACCTCAGCAACGACCAGCTCCGAAACAAGACCCTCGAATTCCGCCAACGCATCGCCGACCACTTGGCAGGCATTGACCAGGATATCGAGAGCATACTCGTTCAGGCCCGGGAAACAGAAGACATCCACCAAAAAGAAGAACTCTTCAAGGAACTGGACGCACTGAAAAAAGAGCGAGACACTCACTTGGAAGACATTCTACGGGACATGATGCCAGAGGCTTTTGCCGTGGTGAAAGAAACTGCCCGCCGATTCAAAGACAACTCAACTATCGCCGTACAGGCCACACAGCACGACCGTGATATTGCGGCCAACCAATCCAAAGGCTATGTGAAAATTGATGGCGACATAGCCATTTGGAAAAATTCCTGGATGGCTGCCGGTGGCGAAATCACCTGGAACATGATGCACTACGATGTGCAGCTTATCGGTGGTTCGGTTTTGCACGAAGGCAAAATTGCCGAGATGGCTACTGGTGAGGGTAAAACATTGGTGGCAACCCTCCCTGCCTACCTCAACGGCCTCAGTGGCCAAGGCGTGCACGTTGTAACCGTGAACGACTACCTTGCCCGACGGGACAGCGAGTGGATTGGCCCAATCATGGAGTTCCTGCTGCTCACCATTGACTGCATCGACAAGCACAAACCGCATTCTGAAAGCCGGCGCAAGGCTTATATGTCTGACATCGTTTATGGTACCAACAACGAATTCGGCTTCGACTACCTGCGGGACAACATGGTGCGTTCCCTCGACGAGATGGTGCAGCGCAAACACCACTTCGCCATGGTGGACGAGGTGGACTCCGTATTGATTGACGATGCTCGTACGCCACTTATCATCTCTGGCCCAGTGGGCGAAGGCGATGAGGAGCAAGAGTACAAAAACCTGAAACCTGAAACGGAAAGGCTGTTGGCTGCACAACAAAAATTGTCCAACCAGTTTTTATCCGAAGCAAAAAAACTTTACGCTGAGGGCGCCACAGGTGTTGAAGAGGGCGAGGCTGGCCTAGCATTGTTGAGAGCTCACCGGGCATTGCCGAAGAGCAGGCCGCTTATCAAGTTCCTTAGTGAAGATGGCGTAAAAGTGATGATGCAAAAGGCCGAGAACTTCTACATGCAGGAGAACTCGAAGAACATGCACCTCGTGGACGAGCCGCTGCTTTTTACCATCGATGAGAAAAACAGGGGAGTGGAACTAACCGACTATGGCGCAGAATGGCTTTCCCAAGGAAAAGAAGACCCCAACTTTTTCATCATGCCCGACATCGCCGCCCGCATGGTCGAAATCGACAACAACAAAGAACTGAGCAAAGGCGAAAAAGAGGAAGCCAAAGTGAAGCTTTCACAGGACTTTGCGGTAAAATCGAGCCGCCTCCACGCCATGTACCAGTTGCTGAAAGCATACACCCTTTTTGAAAAAGACGAGGAGTACATCGTCATGAATGGTGAGGTGAAAATCGTGGATGAGCAGACAGGCCGTATGATGGAAGGCCGCCGCTACTCCGATGGCCTCCACCAGGCACTGGAAGCCAAGGAGAACGTCAAAGTTGGTGAAGCTACCCAAACTTACGCCACCATCACGCTGCAAAACTACTTCCGGATGTACCACAAACTCTGTGGTATGACGGGTACGGCAGAAACGGAGGCCAAGGAGCTTTGGGACATCTACAAACTCGACACCTCTGTCATCCCAACCAATGTGCCTGTGCAACGGCTCGACTCCGAGGACGAAGTTTACAAGACTGCCCGTGAAAAATACAATGCCGTCGTGGATAAAATCGCACTCTACAGCAAGGCCGGAAGGCCGGTGCTCGTCGGTACGACCTCGGTGGATATCAGTGAAAAACTCAGCCGCTTCCTCAGTTTGCGAGGCGTGAAGCACGAAGTTTTGAACGCCAAACAGCACCAGCGAGAGGCATCCATCGTTGCCAAAGCGGGCCAACAGGACGAGAACGGCCACGGTAACGTGACCATTGCCACCAACATGGCCGGCCGGGGTACAGACATCAAGCTTGCCCCCCCTACCCTTTTCGACGTGATAAACGTGGGCAGTGGCAAAGGCGGGTTCCCCTATACCCTCAAGCAACGTGGCACAGACAAGGAATTTGTAATTGATGAAAAACATGAACTGGCCGGTGCTTTCCAGCTAAAGCCAGAAGCCAAGACCGTGGGCGGCCTCGCCATAGTAGGTACCGAGCGGCACGATAGCCGCCGGGTTGACCGCCAGTTACGTGGTCGTGCCGGTCGTCAGGGTGACCCGGGGTCCTCGCAGTTCTATGTGTCACTGGAGGACAACCTCATGCGTCTTTTCCAGAGCGAACGCATCGCAGGCCTGATGGACAAAATGGGCCATCAGGACGGCGACGTCATCCAGCACTCGATGGTGACTAAGAGTATTGAACGTGCACAGGAGAAGGTGGAAGAGAACAACTTCGGCATTCGTAAAAGGCTGCTTGAATACGACGACGTGATGAACATCCAGCGGGAGGCCATTTACAAAAAACGTTACAACGCCCTGAGTGGTGAGCGTCTTCAAGTGGACTTGGACATGATGTTCCATGGCATGTCTGAAAGCCTTATTTCATCGCATAAAGAACATTCGGACTTCGAGAGCTTCCGTCAGGACTGCATCAGTGCCTTGGGCATTGACCCAAATTTCACCGAGAAAGAATATGCAGCTGGCACGGTGGATGACCTCACTGATCGCTTCTTGGAGCAGTTCTACGATTTTTACCACCGCAAAGAGCAGCAGCTCATCAGCAACTTGCTACCGACCATCCAGCAAGTATTTGAGCGGGAAGGACAGCGCTACCGCCGCATCGCAGTGCCTTACTCGGACGGAAGCAGCCGCATACTCCCAATCGCTGCCGAGCTGGAAGATGCTGTGAAGTCGAAAGGCAAAAGCATCATGCGGGACATCGAAAAGGCCTCTACGCTAGCTATTTTGGATGAAAAATGGAAGGAGCATTTGCGCAATATGGACGAGCTGAAAGAGTCGGTGCAGTCTGCCAGTTTTGAGCAAAAAGACCCGCTCATTATTTACAAAATGGAGGCCTACAAGTTATTTGAAGACCTTGTTTACCGCATCAACGAAGAAGTATCCTCATACCTCTCGCACGGTACGCTGGCCATGCCCGCTAACCAACAGGTGCAGCAGGCCCGTGAGCCACAACGGGTGGACATGAGCAAAATGCGCATTAGTCGCCCAGGAGAAGGCGCCCCAGCGACGGAAGCTGAGGCTCGTGCCCGTGCGGCGGCAGAAGGGGCTTCGCAGCCTGTTCAACAGGAAACCGTCAGGCGCCAAGACCCAAAAGTGGGCCGCAACGACCCCTGTCCCTGTGGCAGCGGGAAGAAGTACAAGCAGTGCCACGGACGATAAAGAATGGAAAATGGAGAATGGAAAATTATTGACCCCTTTCTCCATTTTTTATTTTCAATTTTCCATTCCTTAGCTTTGATGTTTTAAAACAAAAACTAACATTTCATGAAAAACCTTTCCCTTATCCTCAATATCATCCTGCTAATTG
>JAHEAS010000388.1:0-3925 GCA_024642645.1 Saprospirales bacterium
ACCGATGTGATTGTTGAAATTGCCTTTGGTGAAATGGGTAGGGTAGTGACTGGCCAGTACCCCACTGACAAGTTCCTTGGTGGTCGTCTTGCCGTTGCTGCCTGTAATGGCCAACACTGGGATGTTGAACTGTCGGCGGTGGTGGGTGGCTAATTGTTGAAGGGTAGTTAGCACGTCATCCACTTGGATGGACTTCCCGGCTGTAACTTCCACCGACTCATCTACGATTGCCAAGGCTGCACCATCAGCTACCGCTTGGGCTGCGTAGTCATTGCCGTTGAAGCGTTCCCCTTTGAGGGCAAAGAACAGGCAGCCCAGTGTCACCTTCCGGCTATCGGTAACGATGTTCGGGTGTTGCTTAAAAAATTGGTAAATTTTATCAATCGTGTCCACGTTGAGTTTTTTTTGATGGCCAAAAATAGGGCAAGGAATTGGTTTCAATGGGCAGAAATTCCAGTATTCTATAGTTTTCCCGTCAGCTAAATTTTCTAAAAAAAAGACCCCGCATCGCTGAAGATACGGGGTCTTTTAATTTTCAAGTGCTGTTTTTGCCTCGAAAATTATTTATAGCGGCGCTTTGTTTTGCTCTGCTTTGTCTTGAACGTGATGCCAGCAGAATCGTCGTTGCCAGTTGGTCCACCAGTGCGTGTCATTGCACAACGGAAGCCAAGGTCACGGTACGATTTGTCTTCATCACGGAAGCGGCGTGCGCCTGGAGCGAGCCAGAATGCACGGTCTGACCAAGAGCCACCTTTGATTACACGGGCCTTATCGCTCACCAAGGTGTGCTTGCCGTAATCGTAGAATGCTTCTGAGTTTTTGTCACCGTCCAAGAAGTTATAAGGTTGGCCTACTTTGTAGTTTTCACGAGTGGCAACTTCATCGTCTTCCACGTAACGGTAGCGGAGGTGGCCAAGGCTGTCCTTCTCAACTGGCTTACCATTTTCGTCGAGAACTTTCGTCTTGAATTTGTTGCCACGGAAGGAGTTCAAATCCTGCTGCTCTACGTCTTCCAGCGTCATGCTAGTGAGGGGGCGGTAGATGTCCATCGTCCATTCGTTGACGTTTCCAGCCATATTGTAGAGGCCGAAGTCGTTTGGCATGTACTTGCGCACTTCTGCGGTAATGTGTGCGGCATCGTTCAGTTTGCCTGCCATACCCATGTAATCACCTGCTCCTCTCTTAAAGTTTGCGAGGATTTCACCTTGATATTTGTTACGCTTTTGGTAGCGCACGGTGTTGCCGTTCCAAGGGTAAATACGGCGGTCGGAGATGCGTTCGTCTTTCTCAGAAACCATGTTGCCAATCAGTCCGAGGGCTGCGTATTCCCACTCAGCTTCCGTTGGGAGGCGGTAGGATGGCAACAGAATACCGTCTTCAAAACGTACAGCACGCTCACCGCCAGTTTTGATGTCTTTTAAATTCTTGCGTACACTGCCTTGGTATTGTGCAGCCAAGTATGACTCAGTGTTAAAGTTATCTTCGTCTTTTTGCTCAGCGTTCGGGTTGAGGACACCTTTTTCAATCAGTATCATCTCGTTTACCCGGTCAGTCCTCCATTGGGAGTAGTCGTTTGCTTGAAGCCAGCTCACACCCACCACAGGATAGTTGTCATAAGAAGGGTGGCGAAAGTAGGTTTCAAGAAAAGGCTCGTTGTAGGCCAATTCTTCCCTCCAAACCAATGTGTCGGGGAGGGCATTGAGGGCAACTTCTGGATAAGACTCACCGAAAACCCGCTCCAACCAATAGAGGTATTCACGATAATCGATGTTTGACACTTCTGTTTCGTCCATATAAAAGGAAGAGACAGTTACTCGGCGCGGGATGGCGTTCCAGTCGAAAGTAACGTCCTGATCGGTTACACCCATCGAGAATGTACCGCCCTCAATGAGGACCAGGTTGGGACCGGTTGCTTGGCCTTGGTAGTCAACTTTTTCGAATCCACCCCACTTGGCATCATTGTATTGCCAGCCAGTGGTGGCGGAACGCTCCTTTTTGCCGCAGGCACTCAACACCATTACTGCAAGGAGAATTACTGAGCTTAACTTCAACAGATTTTTCATCACTTTAATTAAATATTTTTACTTTGAAAAAAAGACGTGCAAATATAGAAAAGTAGTTTTCATTTCAATGGCTGCTTACGGTATTTAACAACGATTGTTTTTTAAGCAGCGTGTTTATCGGAAAATTTTAAAGCAATCGTTGTACCGTTCTGCACGGCGTTTGGAGCGTACGGCTTCGCTGTTGTCAAAGTTCAGCACAAATGAAACCTCATGAGCTCCGCCTGTTTTGGCTGCCAAGCCACTACCTGCGGTGAAGTCGTAGCTGTACCCAATTTTCAAAATGTCGTACTGAATTCCTACCACAAGAATAATAGCATCAGGGTTGGTAAATGCGTAACGATACCAGCCGCCTGCGAATGCTATGCCGTGACAATAGTAAGCACCTGCATTTATTTGGCCTTGGTCGCCCTGTTTAGCAAAGAGGATGTTCGGGGAAACAAACGATGAGGGGTTGCGCTTATTGCCTTCCTTAACAATAAACTCTGCTCCTGCATGGATGCTAGTTCGCAGTGGCAGGCCATCGAGCAGGCTTGAATTTGTTTTGAAAAAACCTTCGTCTGGGGTGGTAAGGTGCTGCAGGGAGATGCCACCATAATACTTGCTGTTGTATAGGAGCATGCCAGCGCCCACATCAAACACGGTTGTTGTCAAGTCTTGGGGGCGGAGTTCGTTCGAGATGTTTGGATTGCCAAAGGGGTCAACCGAACCAGTGATGGGGTCAAGTTGGTCGAGAAAAACCAAGCGATCCCAGTCAAGATTGGACTGCTTGAATCCAGCGTTGACGCCCAGCCTGACGGTTAAATCATCATTGATGGAAATGCGGTAAGCGTAGTTGGCAGCGAAATTGGTGGTTTTGAAAAGTCCATCTCCGTCGTTGTCAGCCAAAACCAAAACCCCGAACCCACTGTTAAATGCTGGTATGAATTGCTCATAAGAAGCAGCATAGGTAACTGCGTAAACTGTGCCGTCATCAGAATGGATAGGCCATTGGTTACGGTAGGTGGCAGAAAGCCTCGGTGCGTAGGTGGTGCCAGCAAATGCCGGGTTAATCATCATCGGTGTTGAGTAAAACTGGCTGAAGAGTGGGTCTTGCGCCTGGGCAAGACCACAAAAGAATAATAGCAGCAGGGCTGTATGTACAAATTGTCTTAGCATTGACCTTACTTTAATGGTTTTTTCGGTGGTTCAAAATAGAAGTTTGCGAACTTCGCACCGAAACTGAGAATGTAAAGTTGAGAAAAAGCCACCGATGCCCGGTAAGTTTTTTTCCAATTGTCGGCGCTGGTCATTTTAGTGAATTTTAGAAATTAGTCATTTTGGCGTATTTTTTTGCTATAAACAATTGATTTTCAGGCTTTTTTAAAAAATTCAATTTCAAATTCATCTGATTTTCCTGCTGATTGAAAGACTGTTAAAAAACCTTGGAACAACATAGCGGCCATTCCGTAACGTTTTAGTGCCGTGCAAAATTACCTGAACAATGCTGGAAACCCTTTCTAGTATTTTTTTAGCAGGAAACGATTTCCTGCTCACAAATCCATGAAAATGAAGCGAATTGCGACACCCATTTTGGCCCTTTTATCCATAACGCTGGCGTTTGCAGCACCGCCGACCGTGGTTCAGCGGACATTGGAATGGTCGGAGGAGGTCAAAGTCATGCCTTACGAAGATAGTACCGAACCTGTAAATTTATTGCGTTTTAAGGGTGCCGTCTATAGTGCTGCAAACAATACCCTGCCTTATTATTCTGAGCGATTTGCTATGCCTGCCTACGGCAATTTTATGGTTTCCTTCGGCAATATGGTCTTCGAGCCGATGGAAAAAACAGCTTCCCCAGACGATGACGCCATTGCGGAGCAAAT
>JAHEAS010000388.1:3935-4404 GCA_024642645.1 Saprospirales bacterium
ACTTTCATGCCCATTCGCAAAATTGGGCAGGGGCGCTACGAAAAACTGGTTTCATTCGAACTTCGCTACGACTTTTCACCACAGCCGCAACCCATAAAACCTCGTGGCGGCAATACATTCACTTCCGTGCTAAGCGACGGCGATGTTTTTAAAATCGAGGTGAATCAAACGGGTGTTTACAAGTTGGATTTTGATTTTCTAAAGAATAAACTAGGCATCCCGCTAGAAAGCATTGACCCACGTACCATAAAGCTTTATGGCAATGGCGGCGGTATTTTACCCGAACTGGCTGATGCTCCCCGTGCAGATGACCTAGTGGAGAACGCCATCGAAATCGTTGGCGAAGCCGATGGCAAATTCGATGCAGAGGATTTTATACTTTTTTATGGTCAAGGGCCAGATATCTGGTACTTCGACAGCGCAAAACAAACCTTCAGTTCCCCAAAGAATTTTTATTCGGAACAGAATT
>JAHEAS010000389.1 GCA_024642645.1 Saprospirales bacterium
GAGTGAAGACGGAATTGGCGATAGCGAAGTCAAAGCTGCTATCCTCGTAAGGGAACCGAAAACTGCTGGCATTGCCGCCGTCAGAACGGTAGAGGTCGTTTCCGAGGGAAATGTACTGGAAATGGAAATTCGAGAAACTAGCGGTGATGTGCTGCTGGCACCAGTCCACGCCTTTTTTCACCACGTCAAAGCCTTCATAATTGCCATTTTTATCCAAAAATCGGGTTAGCGGCAAGGCTATCCGCCCGATGCCGCTGCCAATGTCAAGAACACTGTGGTTGGGCTGTAAGCCGCAAAGCGCTTGGAAGTTGACAACCGTCTGCTCGCCCGACCGCCGAAAATCGCCGCTGCCCGTGTAAACCATGCCACGGGGAGGCGTGAGTCCGTCACGCTGGCCTGTCACAGCCTCCCAGGTGTCGAGCGGGAAGTAATAAAGCCGCCGGGCAGCAAAACGCCAAGCTGGCGGCATGACGTAGAATAATTTGCGGGCAATGTTTTTCAAGAAATGACATTTGAATTTTGCGTTGCAGGAAGACTGTAGCCATCTCGACAACAATTAAGCTCGCAGTTACGCTTTTCCTGGGTCTCTGCCGCCCGATAGGAATTCCTGGTATTCTTTCAATTTTTCAAACTCGCCATTGGCTGCGAGGAGAGCTTGGTCGGGCCAAGTGCTAGGGTCATGGATGCGATAATGCTCCCCACCGCCCAGCAGCACCTCCTTTAGTCTTTCAGGGGTGGATTTGCCAAGGTCCATCCATGAGAGGATGCCAGCATCGTTGAGCAGCTTCTCGATTTTCGGACCAATACCCTCCACCACTTTAAGGTCATCCGCTTTTGCTGATGCAGCAGCAGGCGACTTTCTAGCTTTTGGCTTTAGTAGTCGCTTGGCTTGTCCCACCCAATCGTCTCGCTCAATGCGGCCAGGGAAGAACTCAATAGCAGTGGTCAATTTTTCTATCAAATTACCATCCAATCGGCTTATCTGCTCATAACTGTAAATGCCAAGCCCATTCAGCTTTTTCTCCAAAAACGAGCCGATGCCTTTGATTTCAGTTAGGTCGTTTTTTTGGTCGGTAGTGGCCAAAGGGATGGCATGGCCGATGGCCGCCAGTATTTCATTCTTGGCATCGGATGGTGTGATAGCACCACTGGTGATGGCCTCTTTGTCGGCGGGGTTGATGGAGGCCATGACAGGCTCTGCGAGCCGAACATTGACCTCGGTAGATGGCGGCGTATCCATATTGGCTAGCGCCGCCCGGAGTGAATCGTTTTCGGCCATCAATTTACCCAGTTTCGCTTCTAATCCGCCGAGACGGTTAGTGGAATCGTTGTAGGACTGTAGCAGGTTGAGCAGGTTTTCGTCCTCTTTCTTGATGCCAGCTTTGAGCGCTTCGTTCTCAGCGATCAATTGGCCAACTTGGGCTTCCAGCAAGCTGAGCCGCTCCTGCGATGCTCCATAGGCAGTTTGCAGCGCTACTGATTTTTCATCAGAACCGTTGTCGTCTGTGGATGCTTTCGACAACTGCTCGTTGCGGGTTTTTAGGCCTATAATTTGGTTGTTGAGGTCATCGATGGTGGCTTGATAGGAATGGTTAGACGCATTCAAACGCACGGTCTCTTCCAGTGACTGATCGAGGTCTTTCTGCCACTTCATCTTTTCGTTTTGGGTAGCAACTGCTTGTTCCAGTGCCAATTCTGCCTCCCGTTTGGCTTTAGCCAAGTCGGCGGTGCTGAGGTCCAATTTTTCCCGAATGGAACCCAGTTCTAAAGTTTGGTCGTCAAATTTTTTCTTCCACTCGGCAGCCTCGCTTCGGTAACGTCTTGCGGCGCTGCTCCACATAGCCCATGCCGCAATGAAACCAATGAGAAAGGCTACAAGCAGAGAGAGGAGGAAAAAAGCACTGTCTTGGTGGTCTAAAGATTCGAATAAATTTTCCATGTTGTTGGTTTTAAATTTTGGTTAAAAATGGGCCCCAGGTCTTGGTTTTCAACCCTTATCAACCTTTGTCAACTAATTTATTGAGCAGTTTTTTCTTCGATTTTAAAGTTTACACGACGGTTTTTCTGTCGGCCATCTGGATTGTCCTTGCCACCTATGGAATTGGGGGCAACGGGCTGTTCCTCGCCCTTGGTGGTCGATACGATTTCTGATTTCACACCAAGCTCCCTAAAGTAAGCGGCCGCATTTTTTGCCCGGCGCAGGCCGAGGTTGAGGTTGATTTTTTCACCCCCGATGCTGTCCGTGTGCCCAGTGATGGTCAGTGTCATGGCTGGGTTGGCGGTGAGGTAGGTTTTCACCGAATCAGCATAAAGGATGCACTGTTCGCCGGGCTTAAACTCAGCAGAGCCAAAAGCAAAATTAGCATCGGAAAAGGTGTTATCCTTGAAACTATACACCGGACGGTCATAGTCATCAGGCTTGGGGGAAAAAAGGTCAAAGGATATCGGCTCATCCAGCACAACGTCGGCAAGTATTTGATGATCGATGGTAAATCGTTTTTCATCCACGCCCATTTTTACCAAAATTTGCTCCACGGCGGCAGCCCGTGCGATGCCGATGTTTTCAAAAATACCACTCTTGGCGGCCTTCTCCGATTCAAGGTAACGCCCCGTGAGAGTGATGTTTTTGTCGGGGTTTGCTTTCAGGTATTCCGCCACTTTCGCCAAAAAATCCTGATTATTGGGGGAGAGGTTCGGCGGGATGGTGTTGGGGGAAAAGCCAAATTGCTCGTAGCCTTGGAGCACTGCCTTGCTGCCATCGCGCAGAGAGAGCGTCATTGGGCGAGTATTGGCGACCATTGCAGGCTCGTCGCCACAATGGTGCCTGAGTTGACAAACAAAATACCAACGTGCCGGAATGGCATAGGCAAGCAAAAATAGGAAGCCAATGATAAAACCTCTCATAGTCGTTTTGTCTCGAATGTTAGTAGTATGTCGGGCTGTCCAATGAACTGCTTGTCCCCTTATAAGCAGTCCGCCAAATGTATGATATTCAGTTGATTATGCAAAATAGTATTGTTTTTAGAATGAAAATTAGTTGCATGGAGCTTATCGAGGCTGCGTCATTGCCGCCCAAATTGCCACTCAAGATTTTAAAATGTCCAACACTAAGCCCGCCTAGCTTTTTATCAATAAAAAAAACTGAATGCACAAACCCAAATTCCAAATAAACGGCCTATCTTTGCGCTCCTTTTAAAAAAGTTCTTTAAAAATGGACGCTTTAGAGCACTTTACAATCCCGGTTTCGGGGTTGCACAACGGTCTTCACGAATACGATTTCGATATTGACGGAACGTTTTTCCAGTGCTTCCCGGAGTCGCCAATCAAGGACGGTAGCGTGGCGGTGCATTTTATCTTTGATAAAAGTTCCGACATGTACACCCTGACCTTCCAACTGGAAGGAATGGTGAAAACCGCTTGCGACCGCTGCCTCGAGGAGTTTGACCTGCCCATCGAAGCCGACGAAATGTTGTTGGTGAAGTTCGATGAAAAGGAATGGGAAGATGCCGACATTATCTATATCCTCAGGGAAACGCCAAGGCTAAACGTGGCCCGGTACATTTACGAGTACATCAATCTCGCTGTGCCTATCGCAAAGACCCACGACGATGCCGACGAGGATTGTGACCCGGAAATGCTGAAATTCCTGAAACAGGAAGAAGTTGATGATGATTCAAATGCGCCTTCTTCTGTTTGGGACGCCCTAAAGGGCATGCAAAATGACAATTGATTTATTCAGACAAGTAGATATTAGACGATAGACATTAGACAGCATTATTGGCAGGCAACTGCCTAAAGTCTAATATCTAAAGTCTTCAAATTTAATAGCGATGCCAAATCCTAGAAATAAACATTCAAAGCAACGTACCCGCACCCGTCGGGCACACGACCGGGCTGCTATGCCTACGATTGCCAAGTGCCAAGCCACTGGCGAGACGCATATTTTCCACCACGCCTATACGGACAGTGAGGGCAACATGCGCTACAAGGGTAAAGTTCTGGTAAAATCCAAGGAAGACCAGGAGTAAGCCCCCGGCCATGAAGTAGCAAAATCTAAGAAGCTCCTGTCCTACGAAAGTTGGATAAGGGGCTTTCTCTGTTTTTAATACCTTCACCAATTCATTCCTCAATCTGTCATTCATTCATTGTTTTGTTATGAAGCAAATCATCTCCACCCCCAGCGCCCCAGGTGCTATCGGCCCATACAACCAAGCTGTCATCCACAACGGCATTCTTTACGCATCTGGCCAGATTGCCATCGTGCCTGCTACTGGTGAACTGCTGCAAGGCAGCCTGGAAGAAGAAACCCGCCAAGTATTGAAAAACGTGGGGGCAATCCTCGAAGCGGCAGGCTGCACCTACCAGGACGTACTAAAGGCCAGTGTTTTCATCAAAAACA
>JAHEAS010000390.1 GCA_024642645.1 Saprospirales bacterium
CCCCGTTTTCGCTGCTCACCAATTTTTCAAACTCATCGGTGGAAATGAGCACATCCCCAAGGGCGATTTGCCAATCAAACGAAAACTGCTGTTCAAATGGCAGGGCGAGGTCGCTTTTTTTGCGGGCAAGTTTGTCCACGCTCAACGATAGTTGGGGACGCACGAATTCCTTCATGCCTGCTGGCAGCAATGTTTTTATGCCAAAAATTTCGATGGCAGGCAGGTTTTTCAACAAGACCTCCATGAAGCGGGTGGGGTTGTAAATGAGCTGCTTTCGGCCTTCCGATTCAAGCACTTTGTCGAGTTGTGGGAAGAATTCGAGGAGCAGGGCCATGTCCTTCATCACGTCTTCCTTCACCACTTCGTATTTTTTTTGGTTCAAAAAAACGCTCAGCGGTATGGGTGGCATCAGCGGTGTCGGGCGGAACTCCACCACGAGGTCAACGGAATAAAGCCCTTTTGTTTCGTCCACTTTCACCACCGGCACATAGTCCTTTTTGGTGGTGTAAAAATTGTTGAGCCAGCGGTGTATTTGCTGTGCAATATCTTGGTTGTCAAAAACTTGCAGCGAATTTTCGGCCGTGTTTTGAAAAAGTTGCACTAGCGGTCGCTCGTCGTACTCAGCTTTCGCCGCCACACAGTAGCCGATGAAAAAGGAACAGATGGAATTGAGCATTTCAGCCGCAGGCTGGGTGCGCCGAGACCCCCTTTTTTCTACAAACATCAGGTCGGGCGCAAGGCTCGGAGCCAGTTTTTCGAAGAACTCCCGCACCTCCACTACCGCTTGGGCAGGCACCCACCGAGCACGGTATTTGCCCGGGGCACATTCGAGAAGTTGCGGCATGATGGCCCCATTTTTCGCCATGTTCAATGCAAAAGAAAACACGTGAAGCAGCACTTCGGTGTTCGGGTGTGTGCGGTTCAGTGTGCCAAAGTCGTAGGTATAGAGCAATTGCACGAGGTCCTCTGGGCGAAAGTCAGGGAGCGGGCGTTGCCGGCCGCTGATGTCACTAATCAGCAATTGCTTGAATCGGAGGTTTTCGTCAAAGACCAGTTGCAAATGGTCTTCGGGAAAGATGCGGAAAGGGAGGATTTGGGCCTCCACATCGTCGCCCAACAGCCCGCCCGCTGTATCGGAGGCATCTGCGTAACACTGGTGCAATACCTCCTTTATCTCAATTCCATTGAAAAATTCATTGGCACGGTAGAGCATCAAAATCTGTGTGCCTGCTTCCGGTATTATCGTAAAATCAAGTGCCTGGGGCTTCAACGGCTTCGATGCCCGGCCACTTGTCACGCTCATGAACTCCCCTTTGGAGGGAGGCGGGTCTAACAGGTGTACGACCTTGGCCACCTCTTCCGATTTCTTGGCCTCCAGCCGCTGGTGATACGCCTCCAGCTCCTTCATCAAGTTCATTTCGTGCATCTCGAACACCATGAACTGGTTTTTGTCAATCTCCTCGGCTATCTCAAAAATAACAGCAGCAAGGTGCTCGCAGGGTGTGGAAAAATCGCCACAAGAACATTGCATGGAAAAATCTTTCCATGACTCTGGGAACAGTTTAATGCCCTGCTTATCGGCAATTGGCCGCAGCTCGTTTGGTAATTCCAGTTTGATGAGCCGCAGTATCAGCGCATTCTCCTTGGCCAAAGCCTCTATGAATTTTTCTTTTTCATTATCGGTGAAAAGCGGCACACTGATGCTAACACGGACAACCTCCGTTTGTGCGCCCTGCACTCGTGCGATGATTTGATTCCCCTTAATGTCCATCGAACGCACCTTGCCAGTGCTGGCCAGTGCTCTGCCTCGTGGTAGGCGGGAGTTGTAATCTATCAAGGTGAGCGATTGAAGCCACTGTTGCCCCCACCACGTAACTCCATATTTTTTTGCCATAGTTTTAACTAACTTATACTTTGGACATCAGCCAACAAACGATAAATAATAGGTAGGGTTGTATTAAATAAGCATTGAAAATCAAGGGACGATTATGAAAATGGCGATTATGAGCCAACGTCCAAGGCCTTTTGTCTCAGGTATAAAATCTAAAAAATAAATATGTGGCTATATTTTGGGTGCCGCAAATGTAATCCACTTTCCATAAAATTGATCGAATACTTAAAGGTTTGCACTTGAAAGTAAGTTTTGAGGTAAATTTCAGGCCAAGCAATTAACTTCGCCGCCAATAAAAACACTTTTCAAACATGAAGAATTTACTCATTTTCGGCTTAATGGCCACTATGTTTTATGCTTGCAGCCAATCCAGCAGTGCCAACGAATCTACTGCATCTACCACATCCAAGCCAGCGGTGGACGGTGAAAAAGTTTACAAAACTTACTGTGTCACCTGCCACGGCCTCTACGGTGACATGGGTGCCAGCGGTGCTTTCAACCTGCAAACCTCCGTACTACCCGTCGAGGAACGCATCAACGTCATCACCAATGGCCGCAAGGTTATGACACCTTTCAAAGAACTCCTCTCCGAGGAAAAAATAAAGGCAGTGGCAGAATACACGCTGACGCTGAAGAAGTAATTGAAATGGCTTGAAGTCTTGAGTTGTCTTCATAAACTTTAAGCCATTTCTGCACAGTCGTAAACATCATCGCACCAACTAAAACCTACCACGTCATCGGCCTCATGTCAGGCAGCTCGCTTGATGGACTCGATGTTGCCTACTGCCGCCTCGACACGGCGTGGGAGGAGGGTGTTTTTTTAGTAAAAAACTGGGAACTGCTCCTTGTCGATACCTTGCCATTTACACCAGACTGGCAGGACCGACTGAGGCAACTCCCCACAGCTTCGGCGCTGGATTTCTGCAACGCCCATGCGGCTTTGGGGCATTATCTGGGCGAGTTGGCCAATCGCTTTTTTATTGAAAAAAAGCTTGACGCAACAGTGGTTGACCTCATCGCCTCGCACGGACACACCATTTTCCACGAACCAGCTCAGGGCTTCACTGTCCAAATCGGGGATGGCGCTGCACTGGCGGCGGCCACCGGATGTGCCGTAGTCTGTGACTTCCGAACTGCCGACGTGGCGCTCGGCGGGCAGGGCGCACCCCTCGCCCCCATGGCCGACAAAATGCTTTTCCCCGGCTATGATTTTTACCTCAACCTCGGCGGCATCGCCAATATCACTTGCCGCACCCCATCCGACCAGTTCGTTGCCTTCGATGCTTGCGGGGCAAATCAGGCACTGAACGCACTTGCAAACCTCCTCGGCCAGTCTTACGACGCCAACGGCCAACTCGCCGCAAGCGGCCAACTCGACCCCGTCCTTTGGGAGCAAATCAATGGACAGGGCTACTTCGCACAACCCTACCCCAAGTCACTCTCGAACCAGTGGGTGCAGCAGCACCTGACGCAAACCTGTTTGGCGGCCACCTCGTCCATCCCAGACCGGCTGCACACCATCTGCCAGCATGTGGGTTACCAGCTGGCGCAGTCCGTGCAGCAAGTACTGGAGCAGGAGCATTTTGCAAAAGAGAAATACAGAATGCTGGCCACGGGCGGCGGCGTGTTCAACGACTACCTGATGCGCTGCATCCAACAGCATCTGCCTAGCGTTGAGGTAGTCATTCCTTCAGAAAATGTTGTGAAGTTCAAAGAAGCACTGCTCATGGCGCTGCTCGGCGTGATGCGCTTGGAGGGCGCACCGAACTGCATGGCGACCGTGACAGGAGCGAGGAAGGACACCATTGGGGGTGGGGTTTATGGAGGACAATAAGCAGTCAACACAATTTATTCGACATGTTTTGTAAACACATAGCCACAGCAACGGACCTAGTTTTTGTCCGCCTCTAGCGGACTTCCTTCTATGATTCCTTTGTGACTATTGTTTTAATAATCAATGTGTTAGTTTGATTTTTTGTGTCGAATAACTGAACAGCTATACTCATCCCCAATGAAACTCCCCAGATTGCCCATCTTTTTTACCTTCGCACTTGGCAGGCAAGTGCTTGCTCTTTTAAAAAACAAAACTTACCAACCATGTGCCATCGCATCGCACTTGCCCTAATCGGCATCCTTTTCCTGTTGAACTCCAGCCTTTTTGCACAAAAAAAGAAAGCGGCTCCAGCAAAGCCAGCACCACCCGTGGTGAAGTTCGAGGAGAAGCTCTACAGCTCCCTCCAATGGCGAAACATCGGCCCATACCGCGGCGGGCGCTCAGCAGCCGCAACCGGGGTTCCGGGCAAACCTAACCTGTTCTACTTTGGCAGCACGGGTGGTGGCGTTTGGCGCACAACCGATGGCGGGCGCAGCTGGGAGAACCTCTCCGATGGCTTCTTTGGCGGCTCCGTGGGCGCTGTGGCCGTCAGTGATAGCGACCCAAACGTCATCTACGTCGGTGGTGGCGAGGTCACTTTGCGGGGCAACGTCAGTTACGGCTACGG
>JAHEAS010000391.1 GCA_024642645.1 Saprospirales bacterium
TTTCTGCCTGTTTGAGCAGCCGCTCCTGCGTTTTTTGGATGTCGGTGAAATTGAATGGCTTACTTGCGTACAATTTTGGTCGGAATCCGCTGCGGTCGAGGAACTCCTTGTCCACGTTACCGTTGGTGATGCTAGCCCATTCGTAGGCTGGGCCAACGTGCAGCCAGGCGGTGAAGTTGGTGCTGTCCTGTTGGGCGGTGCTGTCAATGGAGGCTTCGAGGTAGGCTTGGGCAAGAAG
This sequence comes from Saprospirales bacterium, assembly GCA_024642645.1. Taxonomy (GTDB): domain Bacteria; phylum Bacteroidota; class Bacteroidia; order Chitinophagales; family Saprospiraceae; genus UBA6168. The sequence continues at coordinate 239 of JAHEAS010000391.1, forward strand.
TTCGGTGGTGATATTTTTTAACTCGTTGAAAAGGAGGGTGCTGTCTGTGAAACGGGTTTCGTACTTGAGCTTTTTATGGAGGAAAACACTGTCAACGTCCAATGGTACGAGGCGGAGATAGATGGGGGATTGGGCGCTGGTTTTTACCAAAAAAAGGAAAGCTGGCAGTGTGAGGGCTACCATTTTCAGCAGTTTTTGCTTCGCAATTTTTTGGAAAAAACGCATGGAAGGGTAAACGCAGGAATTTGGTTTTGGGTATGTGGCTCGCGAGGAGGATGGGAACACGGATGACGCGGATTCGGCGGATGAAAACGGATTTTATCCGTGTAAATCAGTAACACCAGCGTCATCTGTGTTCCCATCCTCCTCGCAGGTAGAAATCACAAATGCCGCTCTGCATGATAGCTCGACCGCACCAGCGGCCCACTTTCCACGAAGGCGAAGCCCCTCGCCATTCCCTCTTCCTTGTATTCAGCGAACTGGTCAGGGTGCACGAAGCTGGCCACTTCGAGGTGCATTTTGGTGGGTTGCAAATACTGGCCGATGGTGAGTACGTCGCAACCGTGCGCCCGAAGGTCATCCATGATTTGCAGCATTTCGTCACGGGTTTCGCCGAGGCCGACCATGACGCCTGACTTGGTGCGTTTGCCGTATTCTTTGGTGCGTTTGATTTGCTCAAGGCTGCGGCTGTACTTAGCCTGCGGACGCACCTTGCGATAGAGCCGCTCGACGGTTTCCATGTTGTGACTAACGACTTCCTGGCCACCCTCAATCATGCGCTCCAGCGCTGGCCAGTTGGCTTTGGTATCGGGTATCAGCGTCTCAATAGTGGTGGTCGGCGACATTTCCTTGACCATGCGCACGGTCTGGTACCAGATTTCGGCGCCCCTGTCAGCGAGTTCATCCCGATTCACGGAAGTAATGACGGCGTGTTTGACCTGCATCAAGAAAATGGCCTCTGCCACTCGGCGTGGCTCGTCGGCATCGTACTCGGGCGGGCGGCCCGTTTTCACGGCGCAAAAGGAGCAGGAGCGGGTGCAGGTATTTCCCAAAATCATGAAAGTGGCCGTGCCCTCTCCCCAGCACTCGCCCATGTTGGGGCAGTTGCCGCTTTGGCAGATAGTGTGCAGGCCGTATTGGTCCACGAGGTTACGGACGTGCTTGTATTTTTCACCGATGGGCAATTTCACTCGCAGCCAGTCTGGCTTGCGACGGCGTGGTTCGGCAGGTTCTGTGATTGGTAATTCTATCATTCGATTGCGGATTGCGGATTACGGATTGCGGCCTGATTCCGAAATCCGAAATCCCTAATCCGCAATCGCTTCACCAGCGCTTTCCGAACTGCAAATTTAGGAAAAGGTTGAGGAAGAGGAAGTTGTTTTCCACATTGGGCAGATCAACCATGATGGGAGCTTTGCGGGAGAAGGCATCAACCATGATGCCACCTTCGAAGGATTTCAGGTACTCGTCGAAAGCGCCCCAGTCGAAATGAACGGAGAAACGGGCATGGGCACCAGGCAGGAGCGAGAGGTGGCCGAAGCCCTTCGTCCAATTGGAGGCGCCATGAATTTTAGTGATGTCGAGGAAGCGAGCAGCATTATCTTCGTTATAGCGGGCAGAATAGGTCAAGTTGCCATCGCCTGCTTGAAGTTCAAGGTAGTAGGGTTTGAGGATGCCGAGTGTGGCGCCTGCCTCATAGGAAACGCCAACAGCTACGCCTTTGTGTTTTGCTTTTTCGGAAAAATAACGCTTCGCACCAATGCCGCCACGCAGCACAAAAAGGTTGTTTTGCTTGCCGTATTTGAATGCTTTTGAAACCCGGCCATTGAGCGAACTTGGGGCATCCCAGCTTTGCCGAAACTCCTTGGCGTGTTTCAGTTCACCGACTTCAATGTGCCAGTATTTGGTGCGGTAGTAGGTCTGGAGGGTGCCGACATTGGCACCAAAAGAATAGCCGTGCGTATGTAGTCGGAAGTTCATGGCAAACTCCCGGTTGTAGATGATACCCTTCGAGGGGTCTTCCATTTGCTTGGGCTGGATGGTTTCTTGTGCAGCCATCGTGAACGCACAAAAGGAAAGCAAAATTAGCAAGCTGTATTTCTCAATTCTCATGGCAGACTGTATCGTTATTGAACGAGGGGAAGTTTTTCAACGCCTAAAAATAAGGTTATTTAAAGAGAGAAACGAGTGCCAATTTGCTTTTGTTTAAAATATTTTTCCGGTACGGGGCCAAAAAACGGCTATAAAGTGGGCTTTTTCACTTTTTATGTGGTTCGTTTACAAGGGTTTGTGTAGTAGGCTTACCTTTGTACAAAATCAGTTCACTATGTTAAAATTATTATTCTGGGGCTTTATCGGCTATATCGTGTACCGGTATTTTCAGATGAAGGAGCAGCTCAAGGAAGGGCGGCGACATGATTTTATGGAACAACAAAACCGTCGGGATGCCACTCCTGAAAAAATGAAGAACGAAGGCGAATTCATTGATTATGAAGAAATTAAGTAAGGAAGTTTCCTCCGAAAACCAAGACTCGGCACTGCCCGAAAATGCTGCCCCGCAAGCATCTATCGGCAACTGGGTCATCCTGAAAAACAACCAGTTCATCGCCTTCAACAAGCCGGCGGGTATACCCGTGCAAGCGGACAAGACAGGCGACAAGTCACTCCTACAACTGGCCGAAATCTACGTTAAGTCGAAGCTGTTCCTCGTCCACCGTCTTGACCGGCCAGCTACTGGCGTCGTCGTTTTTGCGAAGACAAAAACAATGGTTGGTTCGCTGAGCGACCAATTCAAAGAACGCTCCGTGCGCAAAACCTACCTCGCCGTCGTTAAGGATTTGCCGAAGGAAAAGGAGGGGACGCTCCGCCATTTTTTACAAAAAAATCAAAAAGCGAACCGCACCGCTGTTTCTGATGACAATGAGGATGGCGACCTCTCAGAAATGACCTACCGCCTGCTCGGGAGCAGCGACAACTACCACCTTTTGGAGGTACACCTGCATACGGGTCGTCACCACCAGATTCGGGCACAACTTGCTGCCATTGGCTGTCCCATCAAAGGCGACGTGAAGTACGGCGCCCGTCGTGGCAATCGTGACCGCTCCATCCATCTCCACGCTTGGAAACTGGGCTTTGAGCATCCGGTATCGGGCGAGCAGGTTGAGCTGACGGCTGCGCTGCCGGAGGATCCGGTTTGGAAGGCGTTTGAGGCGGCGGGGCATTTACAACTGATTGAAAATCAATAAACTGAGAAATGAAGGCTATGAAATTACAAACTTTGATGTTGGGCCTGTTTGCCTTTTTTTTCGGCACGATAGCACATGGACAGCAAGCAAACATTGCGCAACCGATTTCGGCTACAGAAGCCATGGAGGTGTTGAAAAACGGAACGCTGGTTGTCCGCCTGAGCACCAACATCCGCAAAATAGAGGCGCTGGAAATGATGGTGGCGAACACCACTCGTGAAAAAGACCGCCAGCGTTTTGAAAAAATGCTGGCGGAAACACAGGAGGATACTCGCAACCACAACCTATGGCTGATGGAGGCTTTTCAGAAAAACTATACTTTTTCCAAGCTGCTTTTCATGCCTGATACCGCTGCCACTTTGTTGAAAACTGGTGTAAAAAAAGGAATCTTCTACGGTTCAGACCTCCAAATTGACCCTGCCGCCGCCCTCGAAGGTGGTTTCTTGGTGGCCTTCAACGGCAACAGCACCTCCGACCAAAAAACCAACAACGAGGGTATTAATGTACTTGACCATAACATGCAACCCCTGCGTGAGCCGTTCCCGTTTTTTGTGGGTCGCACTTCCATTCGGCGAATGTTTGAGGAAACTTTCAACAAGACCACCGAGCTTGACCATTACAACCGATTGGTGGCTAAGTTCCAGCAAAGATTGGTAGAGTTTGGTGGGTAATGCCAGGGTTTAAAACTTAATCTTCCTTTAAGATTGGCTTCACAGGCACGGAATCTGTCGGCGGCTTGTAATCCGGGCGGGTAGGCCTGCCGGGTATGAGCATGTGGATGGACGTGTCCCGGTTCAGTTTTGCGTTTGCAATGACGATGGAATCCGTAAGTGCAGCAGCATTGTCTTCCACTTCATTCCTGCATTTCTTGACCATATCCCCCTTCCAACGGTCAAGACGTTCGGTG
>JAHEAS010000392.1 GCA_024642645.1 Saprospirales bacterium
GGTGTTGAGGTGTTCTTCGGCACCTTCTGTGGACTGATGGAACATATTGCGCCAGCGCAATTCTTCAATAAAATTCATGTTAGGTATAATTGTATGACTCTAAGTTTTCCGTTAAAAGGGGCAAAAATAGCCAAGTAACACTAAGATTTGCCATGAAGGATAATATTCCTAAAAATGGAGCCTTGGTAAAAAATGAGGAACAATCGCCAATTCAAATATCTTTGCCAATATGAACCTGCCTTATTTCATCGCCAAAAAAGTTGCCCTGAACAATCGACAGTCGTTCACGGGCCTGATTGTCCGCATTGCCATTGTTGCTGTGGCATTGAGCTTGGCAGTTATGATAGTGTCCACAGCCGTCATTTCAGGGTTCAAACACCAAATAGGCGAAAAGATTTTTGGGTTTTGGGGACATATCCATATCACGAACACACAAATTAACCGTACCACCGGAGAATCAGTTCCCATCAGCATCAACCAGCCGTTTTATCCAAGCCTCGATACGTTGGGACCTGTTGCTTTCAATGAGACTAACGAAATATTAGGCATGGAGATGCCTTGGCAGGTGGAAAGAAAAACAAAAGGCGGTATCCGTCATATCCAGGTTTTTGCACTAAAACCAGGTATCATCAAGACCAAAAAAGAAATTGAGGGTATCATCTTGAAAGGGATTGGAAAGGACTTCGACTGGTCCTTTTTTGACAAATTTCTCGTTGAAGGCAATCGCTTGGAGCTGCCCGATAGTGTTGGAGATGGGATTATTTTATCCAAACAAACTGCGGTGCGTTTGGAATTGAAGGTGGGCGATAAATTTATATTTTATTACGTCCGAGAAGGTGAGGCACTGGCCAAAAGGTTTATTGTTACGGGCATTTATAAAACCGGATTAGAGGAATACGACCGAAAATTCGCTTTGGTTGACATCCGCAACGTTCAGGAACTGCTGGACTGGGCACCAGACATGGTTGGTGGGTTCGAAGTGGCAGTAGACGATTTGCAGGACATGGAGGTGTTTTCCGATTACATCTACATGGAAGTACTCCCTGGCGAACTTTATTGCGAGAGCATACGAAAAAAATACCCCGCTATTTTCGATTGGCTAGCCTTACAGGATATTAACGAAGTGGTTATTTTAGCACTGATGCTGGTAGTCGGATTGATAAACATGGTCACAGCCTTGATGATTTTGATTTTGGAGCGGACGAACATGATTGGGGTGCTAAAGTCTCTTGGGCAAAAAGATTGGAGCATTCGAAAAGTGTTCTTGTATAATGCGGCCTACATCATTTTACTGGGTCTGTTTTTTGGCAATTTGGCTGGCATTGGTTTCTGTTTATTGCAAGAAAACTATGGGCTAATAAAGCTTTCCGAAGAAAACTACTATCTATCAGAAGCACCGATTGAATTAAATCTATTATCGGTCCTTGCCTTGAATGCTGTGGCTCTTGTTGTCATACTTCTTTTCCTGATTTTCCCTTCTTGGCTGGTCACTCGTATCAGTCCGGTCAAAGCAATTCGTTTTAAGTAAGCAAGCAACAAAACTTTGGCCTTTCGGAACGAATACGAAATTATCGGAGTTGTGTGGTTTGATAATTGCACTTAAACAGTAGTGCCAAATTAGCTTTTGCCAAATTATTCTTAAATTTGCACAAACAGCTATCAAAATCACAACCCATGGAAAATTGGAGAAAATTGAACGGCCAAGCAATTGATGCCCCCATCAAAGAAGCAGTCGAGGCTACAATAATACGAGAGAGAGAAGCTGGTCATCGCTTGAAGATTTGCATTGGCTCCGACTCCCAAGTCCGAAACGGTATTGTTGAATTTGCCACTGTCATCGTTTTTTTGAGAGAAAAAAAAGGCGGTTACATGTTCATTCAGAACTCTAGAAATTTAAGAACAATGGGTTTGAAGGAGCGAATGATTATGGAGGTCGCAAAATCTGTGGAAATTGCTTACAGTCTTTGTGATTTACTTGATTTTTACCACGTTGAATTAGAGGTGCATGCTGATATTAACACCGACCCTGCCTTTCAATCAAACACTGCACTTAAGGAAGCAATGGGATACATCCTCAGCATGGGTTTTGTGTTCAAGGCCAAGCCAGATGCCTTTGCAAGCTCCTCATGTGCCGACAAAGTTGTTTAGTAGACAATCTTAAAACACCTTTACCCCCCCGCACTATTTTTGTTATGAGTGTTTTCACGTATTTTTCAAAACCAACAAATAGACTACAAAAAATTTACTATTTGATTCATTACTTTGTGGTTATAATTTTAAACATTTGCCACTGTGATACAACTTAAGCAACTAATAGCTTATTTATAAGTTTTTAGGGGGAAGAGATAAGCTGGAAAAGTAACAACAAACAAAAATCAGAAAGCGTGCTTTACAAAATCAAACTCAAGAATGCGGACGATACCGTCCTGCTAGACGCTGAGGTATATGAGTGGTTGACATCCGACCCGTACCTTGCCAAAGTGGATTTCATCAATAACCTTCGTAAACATTCAAGTGGCTGCGCAGTATTTCAAAAGACTTGGAAGAAAAGCGATGGCACTTTTAAAACTGAGACGCTTTATCTCCACAAACTAATTGCTGAAAAATTTTTGATATCCACAAAGACGAAGACTGAAAACCTCGTTGGCGCCAAAAACAACAACAAATTAGATTGTCGGCTTGAGAATATACTTTACCGCTCCAGGGCTGTAGCCAGTCGCAAGCGAAAAACTAGCAGCAAAACTGGTTATACTGGGGTTTATCAAGAAAATCACCGCTATCGTGCCGTAATTTCTTTGAATGGAAAATCCATGCATATCGGCATGTTTGACAAACCAGAAGAAGCAGCATTGGCGTACAATCGTAAGTCCAAAGAATTTTACGGTGACACTGGAAAACTTAATGTTATCAGGCGATCAAAAGGCGACGGGACATTCGAAGATGTAACGACTTGATATTTTTTTCAACCCTCAAAACAGCCCTCAGCCCTAGTGTTATTACTACCGAATCATTGCTGAGCCTCAGCATATCCGAGCACGTACAAAGTCACTAAGTGTTACTTGTTTGGACTACTTTTTATTGGGCAAAAAGACCTCTTCAAGCTTTTCAACGTAAAAAATCAGTCGCTTTTTGGTTCATTTCTCAATTAAATACTTGAATTTCGACCTTCCTGCTTTTCTTTGCACCCGCAACACCGCCACATTTTTGCAAACTAATATCATCAAATGGGTTGGTTCAAAAGATTAAAAGACGGCATTCAAACCGCAACCAAATACAAAAAAGAGACACCAGATGGACTTTGGTACAAGTGCAAACTCTGCAATGAGATGAGCACGATGAAAGAAGTTCGCACCAACTTTTTTAAGTGCCCCAAATGCGACTACCATATCCGTATTGGTTCTCACGACTATTTTGATATTATTTTTGAAGAAAAATACGAGGTAATGTTTGATGACCTCATTTCAAGTGACCACCTGAATTTTGTAGACTTAAAACCCTATACCAAGCGCCTTCAAGATGAACATTTGAAAACTGGCCTGACCGACGCCATCGCTGTCGCAACGGGACAAGTTGATGGCAGAAACCTAGTTGTAGCGGCAATGGACTTTACTTTCATCGGCGGGTCAATGGGGTCAGTTGTTGGTGAAAAGATAGCACGAGCCATCAACAAAAGTATCGAGCTGCACTGCCCTTTTCTAATCATCTCAAAATCTGGTGGCGCTAGGATGATGGAGTCTGCATTTTCATTGATGCAGATGGGTAAAACATCCGCTAAGCTTACCCAACTATCAAAAGCTGGACTTCCCTATTTTTCCTTGATGACTGACCCAACAACGGGTGGCGTAACCGCTTCATTTGCCATGCTAGGTGACATGAACTTTGCAGAGCCAAATGCCCTAATCGGCTTTGCAGGTCCAAGGGTCATAAAGGAGACAATAAAAAGAGACCTACCCGATGGATTCCAAACCTCTGAGTTTCTTATGGACCATGGGTTCTTGGATTTTATCATAAACAGGAAAGACCTTCGACAAAGACTTTCCGTTTTACTTGCCCTGTTTGAGAGCAATAGCAAGAAGCAAATTTCCAAGCAAAAAAAGACTGCCTAGTCGTTGCCCAACATCCCGCTGGTTTCCGTTGAAAATCATCCCTAAAAAGGTTGCTCGCCACTGCATTTTTACTACTTTTGCACCACTTTAGAAACAAACTAATTGAAACACCAAATCCAGTAAGATTTTGATGAATACAGGACAAAGAATTATCCCTATCAATATTGAGGATGAAATGAAATCAGCTTACATTGACTATTCAATGTCGGTGATAGTTTCACGTGCACTTCCAGATGTAAGAGATGGGTTGAAGCCGGTGCACAGAAGGGTTTTG
>JAHEAS010000393.1 GCA_024642645.1 Saprospirales bacterium
AAATTGGTCACGTAGCTAGGCTATGCTCCCAATTTCCCGCCTCATTTACCCCTTTGGGGTCTCATCAAAAAATCAACAATTTTTCACTCGAAACCCAAATTCCGAACACGGTCTAAGAATTAGGTTATTCATGTTTTGTCAACCTAAATTTTATCGTGCTTACTAGCATTTTATGAATTCAAGTTTTTACAAAACAGGTTGATGTTGAGAATAAAAAGCTAATAATTGTTATGTTTGAATCCTGCTTTAATTCATCATTTCACATGACCACCCAACAACAAATCCAATCCTACCTCACCGCCCAACCCGAACCCAAGCGCAGCGAGCTGCAAGCCTTGCACGAGCACATTCTCCAAGCGTTTCCAGACTGCAAACTGTGGTACTCGGATGGCAAGGACGATACGGGTAAAGTCGTCTCCAACCCCAATATTGGCTATGGGACTTATACCATCAACTATGCGGATGGAACCACCAAAGCGTTTTTCCAAATAGGTTTGAGCGGCAACACCGCTGGAATCTCCGTCTATATTATGGGCATCAAAGACAAGACCTACTTGCCACAAACATATGGAGACAAAATAGGCAAGGCCAAGGTGACGGGGTATTGCATCAAGTTCAAATCGCTGAAAGACATTAACCTGGAGGTACTTGAAGCGGCCATGCGGCATGGGGTGGGGGCTTCACAAGGAGCGTAGTTGAGTTGAACGCAAGTGCCGCTTCGCTAAACGCTTACGACAACTGATAGGTAGGTCTGGAGCCAATGCCTGAATCGGAGGTAACATGAGTCATCCCGATTTTTTTCAATACCCGTCCCGACGGGACGGTGAATGGTAGCAATTGTAAGAAAGAAAACTTTAGCGAGCCGTAGGTACGCAACATGGCTACCTACGACTCGCTAAAAGCAATTTAGGCAGACATTTCTACCAATATATTGCCCCTAACAGGGCATTCCAAAATTCGGGATGATTCATGCTGTATTGTCTAAAATGCAATTCGGAAAAGCCCCCTGGCATAAGTGCTGACGATTACTTCTTGCGGCGATTTCCAATAGAAATCGGTGGGCATGAAAACGCCATCAAAATTCAGGCGTGACCAAGTGGCGCCGCCGTCACGGGAAAGAAAAAGCCCCCTTGTCACTGTCCCCAACAAAACGATTCGCGGGTCGAATGGGGAAAACTCGATGGACCAGATTCCAAAGCTGCCAGTGGAGCTTTTCAAAGTATAGCGCCCGCCATCGGTATAGGTATTTGTGAAATTGATGACCTCCGTCCAATTGTTCCCTCCGGTCTGGCTGACTTTAAGTTTACCAGTATTGGCTTCGCAAGCCAAGAGGTGGTTGGGGTCTGCGGGGTTGACGGCCATGACGGGATTGAATAGAAAATTGCTGCCCACTCTTGCAATTCCGCCATCCAAACCTGCCATGAGCGGATATTGCCAGGTATTAGTTGCATCCCGGTTCAAGGGGTTGGAATACCGGCCAAGTGCTGTGACCGAACCGTTGTTTATAGGAACATACAGATTGAAAGGGCTGTTTGCCGAGCTGGAAAAGAAGGTGCTCAGGTCAATTCTCGAATAGGCAGAATTGGCCAGATTTTCCCAGTTACAACCATTGCTGTAGGTTATTTTCCATTTAAACCCACCGCCTGTAGCAGCGCCATCGTCCTGAATGTAAATATTGGAACCAAACCAAATGGGCCTTCCCTGCCCAACAGTAGGAGCGTTCCACCTGCCTGTGCTTCCGGTAGGGTTGCACTCGTTGACAGGGGCAAAATTCCCGGTCATTTTTCCAAATGAATTCCCCAGCCCATACAGGTTCCAGGCGTTGTCATACCCTACGCCTTGGTTGCTGATGAAAAAACCTTCCCTGCCACCGCCGGCAGCCCAAGTCCTGCCATCGCCGCTGCTGTTGTAGCCGTAGGCATTATCTTGTGTTCCAAAAAATAGCTCCCGGCCATTGCCGGTGATGTTGTAAACCTGAAGGGCATTTAGCCCGGTGGAGGTATTTTCCAATGACCAACTAAAGGTTTCGGGATTATCGCTTGCAAAGTTTTGTATGCTGAAACCGCCATCTGAGGTGATGACCATTTTTCTGGGCGTGCCTTCAAGAAAAGTAATCTGCCGGGTATCTTCATGTCCACCATTGAACCCTACTCCACCATTGAATCCTACACCCGGTTGCCAGGGAAAGGTTCCATTGCCTAATGCATTACTCAAGGCAGCCTGAATAGTTGTGCCTGTGGCATAGCCATAAAAGACGTTTTCCCCGTTAGATATATATATTTCCAAACGGTTTCTGCCAGTATTAAAGACGGGTAAAATGCTTTCATATCCTCCGACCGCATTGCCAGAGACCCGCACCGTTCCCCATTGGTTCCGAAACGCCGACCAGTTTCTGCCATTATCAGAAGATGCAAAAAGTTGAACCCCGGTACCAGTATATCTGCAAATGAGCACAACCTGCCCGACTGCATCGGATTTTAATGAAAAACTTTGGGAGACTGGACTGTTAAAACTGGGGAGTGTAACTGGGCAAGCTGAGGGAAACCACCTTACGCCATTGTCTGGTGAATAATACACACCACTTGCAATCCCACTAATTACACCTACTATCAACGTGCCGTCCGCCATGGTTTCTAGTGCTGTCACACCTGAACCCGGGGGCATGCCAATCCTACTCCAGGTTGCGCTATCTTCAGGTTTTTGAAAAATTCCAAATTTCCCCGACGCATAAATCGTGTTGTTGGTTTTGCTTTTCACCAACCGATAGGCTGACCTGTTGCCTGCTGCGATATTGGTGCTGGCCGCAAATCCAACCCGTGTCCAACTTCTGCTCCCGCTGGCGCTTCTCATAAATATCAAGGGGGTCGTAATGGCGGGGTTTTTATAGGAATCGGAACAAGTGACGTACACTTCTGACCCTCCCCCTGAAACAGGCAAAATAAGTATGTCCGTGACAGCATATTCGTCGAAGTCGCTCAGATGCCTCCAGGTGCGAGAATCGCTTCTGGCATTGGTTGTTTCAAAGAGTCCACCTGTTTCGCCTGCTGCAATTACATGATTGGGGTCATTGGGGTTGGCGCAAATGGCAGCAATGCGGCCTGCGCCACCATTGTAACTCATGCTCAATGCACTTACCGTCGGTGTTGCACTCAACGTGTTTGGAGTGTACTCCCGTCGGTAAATTTCCTTCAAATGGTTGGTAATGATTGGCCGCCCAAAATGGTCAACTGCAATCTGCGTCCCGCCGCCGTCCATGGCGTCCCATCGAGAGTTACCGTCCCAACGGTGAATTCCAAAGCTGCCCCCTCCCACTGGGTTGTTGCCAATGGCCCAGACCACGCCATTGGCGCCCACGGCAATATCGGTAGCGTAGCCGGGCCGGGGTTCCCACCTGCCGTTTTTTCTTTCTGAAATCTGGCCGATGTTGTTAGCCAACCAAGGTTGTCCATCGGGACCTACTGAAATGCGGGTGCCGCCACCGTCGGAGAATGTCCAATTGCCCCGGTCCCGGTTGTCAAGGTATTGCAACCTGAAACCACCGGCCGTGCTTGTCCGGCTAACTATCCAAACCTGACCATTGGCGCCGATGCCAATATCGTTGGCGGCACCCGGAGAAGACATGGATACCCACCGGCTGCCGTCCCGTTTCCATACCTGGCCAGTGCTGTTCACCACCCAGGGCAAGCCTTTGGGGTCAACAGCTATTCGGGCGCCACCACCGTCTATGGCTTCCCAAGCAGTGCCATTCCATTTTAAAATATTAAAACTGCCGTCGGTAGGTGTGTTGCCAATCGCCCAGATTTGGCCATTGGCTCCAATGGCAATGTCATTGGCTTGGCCTGGCATTATCCGCCAGATATCTGCTTGGGCTTGTTGGATAAATAGGAAAAGCATGCACCAGATGATGTTTGCTTTCAACGGGAATTGTAAATGCTTCATGTTTTTTGCTTTGACGGTGAAGGGAATTTAGGCCTGATGGAATTTAGACCCGTTAGCTACTTGAAGAGCTAACGAGTCTGCCGAATACTCACCCCCGCAACCACGTCTTTATCCGAACATCGCCTGTGAAGCGGTTCAATGGATTGCCGTTCAGGTTTATCACATTCATTTCCGCACCGGATGGGTAAATAAGCGCAACCCGGATGGATTGCAAATCCCAGTTGTCGTAGCCATCGAATGGCTGGCCGGAGCGTGGGTTGCCGTTGTGGCGGATGGTAATGCTTTTGATTTCGGAGACATTGGTTAATTGTTTGCCGAGGTCAACAGATATAGTTTTCAAGCTGTTCTGGCCGAAACCGCCGCCCAAATCAAATTCACGGGAGGTCGTCCCGTCTGTGTAATTGACCGTCAGGTACGCACTGTTGCCACCGCCAC
>JAHEAS010000394.1 GCA_024642645.1 Saprospirales bacterium
CGCCAAAACTTTGTTCCAGCACAAACACCCATGCGGACATGGCCACTGCTTGGTCGAGTTCGGCATCTAATTCAACGGTGCTTGAGGTTGGGTCGCCATCGATTACTGTGCCTTTCGCCAATGGTGTGACACCAGAAATGGAGCGAGTTTCAGGCGGGTAAAATCCCAGAACAGCACCACGCTGAAGGCCATGTAGCCAACCTGCTTCCACGATAATGGTGCTAGGGTCGTTCCAGCTTGTTACCCGGTAAAACTGTGGGGCTCCGACAATACGCCCAGCCATGATTTCTTGGTCGAGCGAACCCTCCACTTGGGGATTTTGGCTGGGTGCAATTGCCGACATTTCGAGCTTTATTTGCTCAAACAACCCACGATAGGTGGTGTTCTGAGCGGCCAAAGCAAATTTTTTGCTAAAAGCATAGCTCAATGAGCCAACGCCGTTTTTATTTTCATCCTTCGTCTCAAAGTTGAGCTGATGCTGTGCTGCACCAAAGAAGGCCACCATTGGCGCTAGATTGCGCTCGTCCTTTTCACTAACTTCGAGGGCTGAAGGGTCTTTTCCCGTTTTGGAATTACCATCAACGTAGGCCGGTGAAGCCATTTTTGTTAACGTTCCTCGTGCCTTGCCAATGCCTCGGGTGCCTGTACCTGAATGGCAGGCGTCCAGCACGGCCAGCATATTTCCAGAAGGTCCTAATTTACGGCGTACCTCATCCAGCAACTGGCCCAATTGATCATCACGAAGCAAGTTTTCACCTTCGTAAACGCCCTCCTGAAAATTCAGGGGAGAATTGATGGGTACAAGTGCTTCGTCGTAACCGTCCAATTCGTCGTTGTTATCATCAGCAACCTGTTGACCGTGGCCAGAGAAGTGGAAATAGGCCACGCCGCCGGGCTTGGCAGTTTCCACCAAATATTGGTGAATTGCCTGCACGATTCCGTCTTTTGTAGCAGCTTCGTCCGTTAGTACATGGATTTCGCTTTCGGCAAAACCCTGCTTGATTAACGCATTTTTGATGAGCGCCACATCATTCAGAGAACTGATTTGAGGCCATCCCGTTTCAGGAGGGTAGTTCCCAATAGCTACCAAGAGGGCTGATTTTGGTGGGTCGGCAGCAAGGACGTTTTGAGCATTGCTAAACAGGAGGAACAGTGCAAATGCGCAAATGACCGAGGAAGAAAATTTTTGCATGATGGTAGTTTTACATTTTGGCTGGATAGGTAAATGAGATGGAAATGTATACAGTTTTTACCATTTGGTTATCATCACGCTCTTTTTTTTGAGAAAAACAAAACTTGTGCAGCATAACTAAGCGATATTGCATTAACAATAACAAACCGCAGGAAAAAACCTTTGAATTCGACCGACGAAGATATCATCTATGGCTGCCGCAAAGGCGAACGGAAAGCACAGCAGGCACTGTATGAAAAATACAAACCCATGCTTTTCAGCATTTGCTTGCGTTATGCATCAGGTTGGCATGAGGCCGAGGATTGGCTACAGGATGGGTTGGTGCGCATCTTCACCAATCTTTTTCAGTATCAACCAACAGGGCCATTTGGGGCTTGGCTGCGCCGTGTGATGGTCAATTCGTCGCTGGAACAGTTGCGCAAGCGCAAAAGAGCGTTCAGTACGGTCGAAATTGGCGAAGTTGCAGATATGTTCGAGGCAGATGACAACCTGTTTGCCAAGTACCGGGAGGAAGCACTGGTGCGAATGTTGCAACAGTTGCCGGAGGGCTATCGGGCAGTTTTCAACCTTTACGTGATGGAAGAATACTCGCACCAAGAAATTGGAAAAATGCTTGGTATAGCAGAAAGTGCTTCTCGTTCACAGCTATCGAGGGCAAAGGCCATGCTCCGTAAAATGCTGGAAAAGAGCGTGGGAGCAGAAATTTAAAACTAATCAGTCAATTGGCACATTGGGTTCTCCTTTTAGAATAGATGGCCAAGGATAATCATATCGCAAAGAAATGGAAGAAAATCAACATAACGACAACCTGGAACGATTCTTCAAGGCAAATTTGGAGCGTTACTCCCCGGTGCCTTCTGATGCCTTCTGGGCGAGGATGGAACCTGTGATTCCTGTCAAGCCGTCGCTTTGGGTTGGCTGGAAATCGGGACTCGGCAAATGGGTCGGTTATGGTACAGTAGTAGCATTGGTTGTTATGGTGCTGTGGCTCTGGCAACGAGATAGGGCGCAATTGGCTCGGCTATCAAAGACTGTGGAAAAACAGCAACTTCAAATTGAGCGGCTTGACGGAATGAAGCTGGAGGCAACCCCTGCTACAGAAACTCCGCCAGCGCTTTCACGGCCAAACTTGAGTTCTGATGCTTCCCAAGGCCCGGGTGCTGGTGAACCACAAGCAGCAATTAATGAACCGACTTTTACACCAAAAAATAGCACACCTAAGTTTAAAAATGAGGCAATTAATTTTTTACCCAAGAGAAAAAATGATACTAAAGAAAGTACGCCAACGGCTTATTTAAAGGAATCACTGCCTGTGAAAACCGTTGAGCAGCAGCCCATCGCTAGCCAGGATATTCCAATAGACGAAGTCGTGTTGTCAGAAAATGCCAATAACAAACAAACTGCCATCGGGGAGCTGGAAGCTGCATCCACTATGCCAAATCCAAGCCTACTCATGACAATGGATTTGCCCCTGTTTTCGGATCAGATAAGCAGAACTTTGTCAGTAAAATTTCTTGCCAATCGGCCACAAAATCCCTATCCAAGGTTTTCTATTGAGAGTGGGGCTTCTGCATTTCGAATGCCATTAGGCCGTCTTTTTCAACAGGATACTTTCTTGTCTGGACGTACATCACTGTCATGCAGTGCTGGGTTGTGGTTGAACTATGACCTCAATTCCAGCATCTCCGTGCAAACTGGCTATCAGTTCAAAAACCTGCGGGCAAGCAGGTTAGAGTTGCGTTATAATAGCTTTCCACTATCGATAAAGCAGCGATGGTTTATGAGCCGCAAAGTGGATGTTGAAGGCAAAGCAGGCATGAGCCTCAACAGCCTCGTCAGTGCTCTCACGGACTCTGACGGACAATCGGTGAAGGGATTAAATACCACTTGGGTTGGCCTTCATGGAGGCATTGCCGCTGCATGGATGTTGAACGACAACTTGAAATTGGTGGTTGGTCCAAATATAGGTTGGTCACTTACAGCCATGACGACGGGGCGGAGGAGCTGGGAAATGGGAGTAGGTGCGAGCCTTCGGTATCAGCTTTGATTTTAGAATAATTATTTTGCCCTCTTTACGTTAATCACGGAGGTTCTTCAATTCTAAAATTAACGTAATGAAATTAATTGCGATTCTGCTATTAGCCTTGAGCTTTTTAGGGTGTGGCGACGATGATATATTCCAAGCTAATTGTCTTCCAAATAATTTGCAAAATGGCGTCATAGCTTTTTATCCATTTATGAATGGAGCTTTGACGGATAATTCCACCAATTCAAATAACCTCAGCAACTCCACCAGCGCTTCACCAACCACAGATAGATTTGGAAACCAAGATTGCGCCTATATTTTCAATAATAACCAGGGTAACACGGAATTCCTTACTACTACCAACACCAATTTCTTGAATAGTCTCCCTCAATTTTCCATAGCTGCTTGGTACCAGCCAATCGATTCTACAAGAAGCGGGGGTGACTACGAAGTACTGATAAGTCGTGGTGATACCCCTCATTGCCCAGACAGACGAGGAGAATGGTCGTTGGGTTTATATGATTGCAGGAGGGCTGTTTTTGGTCATAATAACTCGGTTTGGGCTTACTTGGTAACCAACCCGTTCGTTAGTTGTGAAGCGGAAGTAAATGTCCTAACTGGTAAATGGCATCAGGTAGTAGCCACTAAAAATAACGATGACTATAAGATTTATTTTGATGGAATTTTAAATGAAACAGCCATAGGTGACGCCAGTTGCGGCACGAACTATTTGGCTCAAGATATTGGCGATATGTTTATTGGAAATCATTACAGGGGTAAGATAGATGATGTGATTATTTATAATCGTGAAATATCCCAACAAGAAGTGACAGCCCTATACAACCTCGACCCTTGCTGCCAATAATGATACATAATTCGTTGCTTTTATTTTCATTTTATCCCAACCATAAGTCCGATATTTGCACACAGCAGTCAATGGCAAACGATCACGCTCTGACTGCTTTCTGAAGAATTTCAAAGGGGTAAACTGCTAACCATGCCAATCTCCATTTTCCTTCCAACCTTTAACACCGCCCCATATCTTGAGGAGTGCCTCGATAGTATCTTGGCGCAGGAGGAGGAAGACTGGGAGCTCATTGCTGTCAACAATTTCTCGACTGACGAAAGCCCCGCCATTCTCCAA
>JAHEAS010000395.1 GCA_024642645.1 Saprospirales bacterium
GTAAGTAAAT
The DNA here is from genome assembly GCA_024642645.1 of Saprospirales bacterium. Classification (GTDB taxonomy): domain Bacteria; phylum Bacteroidota; class Bacteroidia; order Chitinophagales; family Saprospiraceae; genus UBA6168. The sequence continues at coordinate 11 of JAHEAS010000395.1, forward strand.
GGCCCATGTTGGACTTCACCGACCCAAGCAAGGGCGTCACTTGATGCTTTGCAAAATAATCAGCGATGGAGTTCAGTTCGGTGATGTCGCCCAGGGGCGTTCCAGTGGCGTGGCATTCGAGGTAGGAAGTGTCTTTCGGGGAAATGCCGTGCCCGTAGTAAGCCCGCTCGAAAGCAAGCAGCTGGCCTTTGGAATTGGGGCTGAGGAGGAATTTCCCGCGCCCGTCATTCGAGAGGCCAATGCCGCCGATTACTCCGAGGATGCGGTCGCCATCTCGTTCGGCATCTTCCAGCCGTTTGAGCAACACGATTCCTGCACCTTCGGAAGAAACCAGGCCCGCAGAATTTTTTTCAAATGGAACAAATTTTTTATCGCTCGGCGCATATGCTTGAAAAATGGAAAACCCCATGTGGATAAATAACTGGTCGGAAGCACTGATGGCCCCGGCCAACATTAGGTCAGATTTTCCGGTGACCAATTCGTCAACAGCGAGTTTGATGGCGTACAGGGAAGTGGCACAAGCGGCGTCCAGCGTGTAATGCCGGTCTTGGAGGCCAAGTGCTTTGCACACCATTTCAGAGGGCGTATAGTCCAGTACTTCGTTCTGGGGTGGTGCCTGCTGATGGGCGGGCAAACTAAAGCCGGGGTCTTTCAATAATGGCCGAAGAGCCTTATCGAGGGTGCTGGTGTAGAATTCCGCAATCAATCGGTGGGAAGAGCAGGTCGGGAAGGATAAGTTGCCCAAAATCAGACCACAGGCAGCCAGGCTTTTTTTATCAGTCAGGTAACCGCCATCACGCAAGGCTTCTCGGGCAGTGTAGAGCGACCATTGGTACAACTTGTCTTGTTTTGCCAAAAAACTGGCTGGCAAAGCATATCCACTTGGGTCGAATTGGAAATCACGAATATACCCGCCGCGCAAAGAATAGCACTTGTCTTCGACCCCTTTTCCCGCTTGGTAAAAGAGTTCGGGGTTCACGCCAAAGTCCTCCTCCGTCGCACGGCCGGTCAGGTCTTTTTCCTGCATCAGGTTATCCCAAAACTCCTCCGGTGTGGAAGAGCCTGGAAAAAGGGCTGATGTTCCAATGATGGCTATTTTAGACATGCTCAGTTGTTTGATTTTTTACCAAACCAATTGGTTGGATATCGTCACCGTTGCACCACTTGTTTCCATGTAAACCGTACCTTCCTCATCGTAAATGGTAAAGTCTGCTACCATCTTGACGTCGTTTGCTTCCCGAACTTTCAACGTCACCAGCAATTTTTTCCCGAACGGAAGGGGCCGGTACAAAATCGCACTATCTGTTTGCAGTGGAAGGCTGTTGGCACCATCCCGGTTTTTTTGTACCCAAACAACCATCGCCTGGTACTGCATGTCTGCAATATAGGTGTTGATGGAAAGCACGGGGAACTGCCCCTGCGCTGCCAATGGCAACGCCGTTGCTTTGCAGGACATTACCATTTGGTGTTCCGAACAATCTAAGATTTGCTCGATTCCCTGAAAATATTCCCCGTGAAAAAGGGAACCGTCCTGGTACAAAACGGCGCCATCCGTCGGCTGGTAACTGTGACTGATTTGGTGGTTGAAATGGGGTGCAGGTGGAACGCTTTTTTTATTGACGAGGGTCACCTTGGCTCTGTAATGATTCATCGGTAATTTGCCACCCTCACTCATGATATTGGTTGCAAAAACGATTTGTTCGTGCGTTTTATCCAACTCTTTCAGTTCCAGCAAGTAGTCTTCCTTTTGATTACCATCAAACAAGATTCCTTTGAACAGCTTCGCATCTTCAATTTTTAAAACGGTATAATCCGGATATAAACTTTCACAACTCTGCGCCATCCAACCCACGGCATTGACGATTGGCAGGACGGGATTCCCCTGAATGGCATGGTGCTTCAGGAATGGATTGATTTCCAAGCTTAGTTTCCGGCGAATCCGATGGGTTTGCAAGTCGCCGAGATGGCTCACCGCTGACGGCAATGTGCCCCCGATAATGACCTGCGGCTGGCTGGCATATTCAGTGCTCAATTCATTGACCAGCATAGCTGCACCACCTTCACTATTGACGAGGGAAATGCCTGCTGTCTCGAACTGTGCCTTCAATTCACCGCTGACCATGCCACTGTCCCATGCGCCCCAGTTGATGGCCGACACTTGCGTTTTGGGATGGTTGGTTTTGAAAAGATGCGCCGCTTTGCTCAATATTTCGTTGGCGATGGCATAATCAGTTTGTCCGACGTTGCCGTAAAAACCAGCCACGGAAGAAAACAAAACCAGGTGGTCGAGGTCGTTCAAATTCGCAGCGCCTAGCAGGCTGAGCAGGCCATCCAGTTTTACCGAAAGGACATTTTCAAAATCATTCTCCGTTTTGTCCTGAATGTATTTATCGGCCAAACGACCGGCCCCGTGGATGATTCCAGTGACTTTCCCCAATTGGGCAGTTGCCTGGTCGAGGGCAATTTTGAAGCTGGTCAGTTTGGTGACATCACCTTGCAGGTAAATGACCTCGCTGCCATGGATTCTTATCTTCGAAACGGTATCGTCGATTTCTTTTTTCGCTGTAATATCGCTGTAGGTTTTTTTAACCAATGGAAGGCTGGGTTTTTCCCCTCGTTCTTTCAGGTCATTCATGATTAACCTCTTCAAGGCACCTTCGTCGTCTTCATTTTTTGCAAAAGCTGGTACTACGAAATCCGCAGCAGAACGGCCCAACAAGATAAATTTGCAATGAAAAGTTCTGGCCATTTCGACGACGCAAGATGCGGTCACACCTCTTGCCCCACCACTGACCAAAAAGACGGAATCTGGGGTGATGGTCGTTTCAATCGCTTGATTTTCCTGCACCTCCGTTGGTCTTGCTACGGTTGTTTTTCGGCCTTCTTCCGAAACGGCTACTTCAACCACTGCAACATTCGCATCGTGTAATTCAGCGATGACCTGGTGAGCAATTTGCTGGACTGGCAGTTCCGGTTGGATGTCAAGTGCTCGGCAAAAGACAGGGGACCATTCGAGGTTGAGGCATTTTACCAAACCGGTGATGCCGCCGCCGATGATGGATGTATCACCACGTTTCCCTTGCCCTAACCTCCCATCCATGCGAGTGACGGTGAGGAAGTTGGCCCGTTGCGTTTCCCCCAATTCATTCAGGTCTTTTTGTACATGTTTGGCCAGGAAAAACAAGATTTTTACGATTTCTTTTTCAGCTGAGAAGTGTTGCGTGAAGTTGCCGTTTTGAAATTCAAAATGTGGGTGCAGGTGAATCAGACTACCCAACTTTCCAAACTTTTGGTGGATCGACTCGATGGCAGCCCCAATGGCTTCATCGGTCGCAGCTGTCAGGTTCACCGCCTGTTCAACCACAGGGTTTTTGACATTCGGCAGGTTTAACACCACTACATTGTTGCCTGCTAATTTGAGCGCAGCAATGACTGATTTTGTCAAATCGGTGCCCTCGTTACAAACCAATGCGACGTGGGTGTCTGGTAGAGCGTATTCCAAAAAATCGGGTGGTGGCAAATAATCTAATCCAACTTCAAAGCGCTTCACACCGTGGAATGAACCGGTTTTGACCAAGCCTTCCTTCGACTCCAAGGCCATAGGCATGAGGGTTAAGCTATGGCTTTTTTTTTACCATGCTGACTAACATAGGTCACAATCTCAGCTAAGGTACGTAGCTCGGTCAGCTCGGTCGGGTTGATACCGGACAGCTCAGGATACCGCTGTGTCAGCGCACCGAATATTTCCACCCTTTTGATGGAATCAATGCCGAGGTCGGCTTCCATGTCCATGGACAGTTCCAGCATTTCGGCCGGGTAGCCAGTTTTTTCACTCACCACTTCCAACAGCATCGTTGTGAGTTTTTGGGTGTCTGGCGAGTCGCCGGGAGTAGCTGCGGCTTCAGAAGCGGCCGGGCTTGGCGTCTGGACTGGCGCCGGGGCATGGGTTGCAATTGGCGTTGCCACGGCTCCGTTGCTTGCACCAGCTTTTGCACTGACGTGCTGCACGATTTCTGCCAAAGTCCGGAGTTCAGTCAGTTCATTCGGATTGATGCCCGAGATTTCAGGAAAACGCTGGGTGAGCGCCCCAAAAATTTCCACCCGTTTGATGGAATCGATGCCGAGGTCGGCTTCCATGTCCATGGACAATTCCAACATTTCGGCCGGGTAGCCGGTTTTTTCGCTGACTACTTCCAACAGCATGGCCGTCAGTTTTTCATTGGCCATACCATTGCTCGTTGCGCCACTGGGTTCAGGAGCTGATGGTGCTGGGGTCTGGGCTGGGGCTGTCGCTGGTGGAGTTGTTTGTGCTGCCGTTGCACCACCTTTTGCTCCAACATAATTC
>JAHEAS010000396.1 GCA_024642645.1 Saprospirales bacterium
CCCGTTGCAACGACAGCGCGTAAAGCTGGCAAAGCCCAAGCTGAATGTCCTCACGTTCAGGGTCGAGCTTAAGGGCAGCGACCCAAAGCCGCTCGATACCCGCCGCCACCGAATCCGGCACTACGACTGGCGGCGAACCTTTCTCCAACGTACCAGCATCGTACACATCCTCTACGAAATTGCGAAGCAGAGACCCTTGCAACTGCTCCTCGTATAAGTATTTGTTCAGTACCACATTGCCCTTCATCATGATGGCGTCCACGTTGATGGGGTCTTGCATCAAGTAACGGTTCACCAAGTCTTCCGCCTCGCCGACCATACCCGCCTTCATCAAAGCAGTGGCGTCTTCGATGATGTTTTGGCCAAATGCCAAAAAGGCATTTATCAAGAAAAAGTTGATTAGAAATGCTTGTTTCATAGTACTTAAGCAATTTTCAATTCTCCATTTTCAATTCCCCTCACTGCTTCCACTTGATGTTGCAACCCGCACTTGGGTATTGCTTCGCAACGGGTTGGTCGCCAGCCAGCACCGCATCAAGCGCAGCCCGGAGGTCACGACCACTGAGCGGCGTGCCGGAATTGGGGCGGGAGTCATCGAGACGGCCCCGATAGACTAGGCTCAGGTCTTTGTCGAAGACGTAAAAATCGGGCGTGCAGGCTGCGTCATAGGCCCTTGCGACTTCCTGCGACTCGTCATATAGATATGGGAACGAGTACCCAACTGTTTGCGCCAGCACCTTCATTTTGTCGGGTGAATCGGCAGGGTATTTTTCAGCATCGTTGGCGCTGATGGCCACGAAGCCTATGCCTTGGGGCATGTAATCTTTGGCCAGCCGCACGATTTCTGGGTTGACGTGGACGACATAGGGGCAGTGGTTGCAACTAAAAATGATGACAGTGGCGGCCTTGCCTGCGATGTCTTTCAGTGTGAGCGTCTTGCCAGAAACGGTGTCGGGGAGTCTAAATTCAGGTGCTGCTGTACCTAGCGGCAGCATGTTTGATTCGGTGTAAGCCATTTTTTGAAAGTAAAAAGTAAAAATGTAAAAGTGCGGGCAAAGGTAGGATTTAGTTGGCAGTGGACAGCCAGTTCAGAGGTGAGCGTTCCTTACTGCCAAATAGTTTACTCCGTTTGCATGACAATGAATTCGACCCGGCGGTTCATCTGGCGACCATGCGGGGTTTTATTGTCGGCAACAGGCTGGGCGCTGCCGCAACCCTTGAAACGGGTGCGAGTGGCTGAGATGCCGCTGCCAATGAGGTACTCGGCCACGGCTTTTGCCCTTTTTTCGGAGAGCAACTGGTTATGGTCGTCGTCGCCTACGCTGTCGGTGTGGCCACAGACTTCGATGGCGAGTTGCGGGTTTTGCCGCATGATTTTCAATAGTTTTTTCAATTCAACATAAGAACGTGGCATCAGTTCCGAGCGATCGTGCTCGAAGTAAATATCCCGCAGTGGAACGGCCTTTCCCGGTTCAAGTTTGATGTTAGTGAGGTCATCGTCAGGGATGGGTATGGGGAGGATAGGTGGAATTTTTTTCACCAGAATATCTTCAATATAATAGTATCCGAAGGGGAGGCTACCATCATTGCCGGGTTTGGTGAGCGTGAGGCTGTCTGGAAAAAAATTGCCGATGACAAGGTACTCGGCTTCGGTATCAGCGATGAATTTGCCGGAAACTTTAATCCAGCGGTTAGCACTTTCGAGGATGTCTTCGGCAATTACTTGGGGGTGATAGCTGAGCGGTCCGTCGGTGATTTCTTCGATTTTTTCGTTGGAAAAAAGAAAGCCGAGATTGTTGGTACGAAGTGATTTGGGCAGATGGCTGACCCACATTTCGGCGAGGTAGCTTTGGCCGAGTACGAGCGGCTCGCTGAGCTGTATTTGGATGTACTCCCTGCAATGGGGCTTGCCTTGCCCGCAGCCGTAGGTGGTGACACCTACCATCGAAAGGCCAGTTCGGGGCACTTGTTTGCCAAATCCCTTTTCCTCCCAATGGGCAGGCACCCGAACTTTCGGGCCAAACACGTCGGGGCTTGCATTGGAGGCTGATGACCAATATTTCATCACATTCGTGAAATGTTCGCCTTTGTAAAACCAACCAATGGGTGGCGAAGAGTACAGCTCGAAGCTGGGGTTGGGAATGATGTTTTCAGGCTCGCTTTGGGCGGCGAGCAAATTGCAACTCAACAGGAGTATCGGCAGGATGTAGCTACGTTTCATGTCGGTGCAGTTCGGTGGTTCGGCCGTTTTCGTTTATTGGGGTAAATAATCAAACTGCAAACTCAAAAAAAGAGGCCTGTAGTTTCTCAGTGCCAATTTTTAAAATGCATGGATTTGGTCGAACAGCCAGCCAGTCACTTTAAAAGCAATAAAAATAATGAGGAACGACGTCAAAAGTAACATAAAAATCACTGCTAAAATGACGGGAATTGCGCTGCCGCCGTGCTTTCCTGACTGGTAGTGCTCCTGAAGCAGGCGGTAGTTCCTGCGGTTGGCCTTGAAGCTCAGGTCGAAAAGGTCGCCGAGCACGGGGATGCCACCCACGAGGGCATCGAGCAGGATGTTACCCAGCATTTTCACCACCACCATTCCGCTAGCGCCATGGCGAACCATTGAGATAACCAGCAGCCCAGAAAATGCGAAGGTGACAATATCTCCGGCGAAGGGAACGAGGCCTACGAGGAAGTCCAATCCGAAGCGGATATTGGTACCAGGAATGCGAAAGCGGCTGTCCAATAAATCGGACATGCTGTCAAGGAATTTGAACTCGGCAGGAGCCATTTCAAGCTGTGTATTTTCCATTTTATAAAAATTTTGCTTAGCAAAAGTGCCCATGCCGTGGCAATATGCAGGAAAAAGGTTCCAATAAAAGCAGAAAACCAAATAAAACCTGCGCCAGGCTTGGTTTCACCGGTTGTTAGACTTACTTTTGCGCCGCTTTTGGCGGAAGGTATTTTTTCAAAAAAATGTTTTGCGTAAAAGCGAGTATTCACCCGGTGGTTTGTATTGAAAACACTAGGATTTTCGGTGCTTCGGCTCCAATTTTCCGAAATCAAATGGAAGCCGCCTATTTTTTCACCTTTTAAAAAACATTTGTCAATGCTCAACGAGAAAAAGACGAATGAAGACATCGATGATAGCGATGATGATTTGCTCACCGATGAAACTGAAGTAGAAACAACAACTGACGAAAGCGAAGAAGACCTTGAAGACGAAAAGGTTTCCATTGAGGAACTGATTGCCGGCCAAGGTTCATTCGATGATTTTAACTGGGAGTCAGCCAACAAACACGGTGCAACTTACACAAAAGCCGAGCGGGAGCGTCTGACCGAGACGTACGACCAGACACTTAGTTCGTTGCTTGAAAACGAAATCGTGGCTGCTACGGTCACCTCTATCACTAGCGGCGATGTAGTACTCGACCTAAACTTCAAATCCGACGGCCTCGTTTCTGTTGGTGACTTCAAGGACATCCCCGACCTCAAAGTTGGTGACAAAGTAGATGTCTATGTGGAGCGCCAAGAAGATGAAAAAGGTCAGCTAGTACTTTCCCGTCGCAAGGCCAAGTTGTTGAAAGCTTGGGAGTCACTTAAAGATTCCTTCGAAAACGGCACGGTCATCCGTGGTACGGTTATCAGCAAAACCAAAGGTGGTCTCATCGTTGATTGCAGCGGTTTGGAGACGTTCCTTCCCGGTTCACAAATTGATATCAAGCCTATCCTTGACTACGATCAGTTCGTGGGCAAACAGATGGAGTTCAAAGTGGTCAAAATCAACGAGACCATCAAAAACGCCGTTGTTTCGCACAAGGCACTTATCGAAAGCGACCTCGCCGAGCAGCGTGACGCCATCATTGGCCGCCTTGAAAAAGGTCAGGTACTCGAAGGTCTGGTTAAGAACATCACCGACTTCGGTGCGTTCCTCGACCTCGGTGGAGTGGACGGTCTGTTGTACATCACCGACATCTCTTGGGGACGTATCAACCACCCAAGTGAAGTGCTGCACCTCAACCAGAAAATCAACGTTGCGGTACTTGATTTCGACGAGAACAAAAAGCGTATCTCATTGGGTCTCAAGCAATTGCAACCGCACCCATGGGAAGTTCTCTCTGCTTCTATCAAAGAGGGCGATACCATTAATGGTAAGGTCGTGAACGTGGAAGACTACGGCGCATTTCTTGAAGTGATGCCAGGAGTAGAAGGCTTGATTCACGTATCAGAGGTATCTTGGGGCAACCAGCAAATCAATGCCAAGGATTATTTCAAAATGGGCACCGAACTGGATGCCAAAGTTGTTACAATTGACCGTGAAGAGCGTAAGATGTCTTTGAGCATCAAGCAGCTTACCA
>JAHEAS010000397.1 GCA_024642645.1 Saprospirales bacterium
TGGGTCAACCTCCGGGTATAGCTTTTTGAACAAATCATTGCCTAGTATTTTTAGTGCGTTGGATGCTTCAAGGTCATCCTCGCCGAAGCACAATGTTTGGTCCATGTATTTCTTCACCAGTGCCGATTTGAAAAGATTCCAAGGCTCAGGGTTGAACCCCATTAGCTTGTACTCGATGGGGTAGTCTTTCGGTTGCAATTCTGAAATGTATTTATTCACGCCAGCATTGAAGGCATCCATTAATGCTAGTGCCTCAGGGTTCTGCTTCCAGCTTGCTACAGCTAGTTCCGCACCATGAGCCATACCCTGACGCCGCTTAAGCAAATCATTCTCTAAACCAGCTTCACCAACAATTTCTGCAAGGCGGCCGCCGGCTGCCCTGCTAATCAAATCCATTTGAAACAGACGCATCTTGGCCATTACATAGCCCTGAGCGAAAACAGCATCCTGCATGTTTTCAGCGAAAATATGCGGTACAAGGCGCTCGTCGAAGATGATTTTAACCTTTCCCTTCATATCGGGTACTTCAATGTGGACAGAGACTAAATCTTTTATTGACTCTGCGTTTTGCCAGAAGCCAGAAAATGGACTAAAAAATGGGCCAAGCGGTGGCACAGCAACTTCCTTGAATTTGGTGGGGTCATCCGGAAGGGGTTCTTTCAACAAAATAGGTTTGTTGAGAAAGTAAATAGCACCAATAAGTGCACTCAGGGATAGCAGGAATTTTACGATTTTCATAAATTTTGATAAAAGTTTGCCGGGTAAAATTCGATGGTGGAATAGTTTGCTGAAACTAGGCAATCAATGGACTACCAAGCGAAACCCGTACTTCAGGCGAAATACGGACTGTAATACGGACGGTCATTGGGTTTAAGGTCACAACCCTTGCTTTTTCGTGTAAAAGCAAGGTCGTTTTGATGGCTGTAAATACTAGATTGACTGGGTTGCTTCCTTTGTTTTCTGAAAGTATGGCCTCTATCCGTCCGAGCGGAAATGCCTCAAAATCGCTTTGCATTTCTACTTCCAACGTTGGATTGATGGAAACTGCCACTGAAAAATAGGTTGTTTTGAACCCGTATGCCTCAAGTTTGGGCAGGTTGGCAATCCAGCCTTCAATAATTTGAAACCCTTTTTCTTTAGCTGCTTCTCCCAATGAGGTAGCCTGTTCTTTTAGGGCTTCCCCAGCGTTGCTGATTGTGTGTTTTATTTTGTCAAACATGGCAGCTTTTTTAGCATCCATCAAAGGTAGAAAATTAGTTGCACACTAAAATCAATGACTTCGGGCTGCAACTTCAGGTTTTTCGTCGAAGAAAGGATTCGCTTTCCATCCACTTCGACTTATCTTTAGCCAATTCAAAATCAACACCTTTCACATGGCAGTTTTGCAAATAAACGGATTAACCAAACGCTACGGGCCTATAACCGCTGTTAACAATCTTCACCTTAAAATTGAGGCAGGAGAGGTTTACGGTATACTTGGACCAAATGGGAGCGGTAAGACCACCACGCTGGGTTCGGTGCTGGGGATCATCCGACCAAACAGCGGCACTTTTACCTGGTTTGACGGCAGGTACGGCGACCAAGAACGGATGCACATTGGCTCATTATTGGAAACGCCCAATTTTTACCCATACCTCTCACCAGTGAAGAACCTCCAAATAACGGCGCATATCAAGCGTATAGGTACTCCCAGAATTGACGCCATACTTGAACTTGTCAACCTAGCTGCTCGCCGTGATTCTGCATTTAGTACTTTTTCTTTTGGAATGAAACAACGGCTTGCCATCGGTGCAGCACTTATTGGCGACCCGGATGTGCTGATTTTTGACGAACCCACCAATGGACTCGACCCGCAAGGCATCGCAGAGGTTCGGGAAATTATACATCGCATAGCGGGGGAGGGCAAAACCATTATCATGGCCAGTCATATCTTGGACGAGGTAGAGAAAGTTTGCAGCCATGTAGCGATAATTAAGCAAGGTAACCTGTTGGCAAATGGAGAGGTCGGCGCCATCCTGAGCAATGACCGCCAAGTGGACATCGGTGCCGAAGACTTGGGTAGGTTGAGGGAAGTGCTTTCAAATTTCCCAGGGGTGAACAGTATTTCGGAGAAAGGAAAATTGCTTCAACTTCAAGTAAGTCAAGAATTGAGCGCAGTGGAACTTAACAAGTTGGCATTCGATAAGGGCATGATTATCAGCCATTTGGTAATGAAACCTAAAAGCCTTGAGTCAGAATTCCTGGAAATCACGGCTGGTAAATAATTCCAATATCAAACCAAATCAAAAACGTCAAATCAACTAAGATTATGTTTCACCTTCTCAAGCTGGAGTGGCTTAAACAGAAAGACTATATTCTCTTTAAAATACTAGCAATAGCCTATTTGGTACTGTTGCCTGCTGCGCTTTTTGTTGGAAAAAAAATGGATGTGGGAAATGGGGCACCTTTTAACCCAAAGGTTGATTTCTTTCAATTTCCCACTGTTTGGGCATGGCTCGGGTACATCGGCAATTGGATGTCATTCTTTGTGCTTGGTTTCCTGGCAGTGCTGATGGTCACGAACGAATACTCAAACCGAACCCTTCGGCAGAACGTAATTACCGGTCTTCAGCGGGAGGAGTTTTTCAAAAGCAAACTGGTGTTTATGGTCGTTGCGGCAAGCGTCGCAACGTTTTATTACGGTCTGTGTGCCGTGGTGATTGGCTTGCTCCATGTTGACGATACGCTCTATTTTTCGACTGTTTTTAAGAATGTGGACATGGTTCCAAGGTTCTGGTTGATGACCATGGGTTACATGAGTTTCGGACTCTTGATTGGCTTGCTGATAAAACGGACGGGGATTGCACTTTTCCTTTATTTGGCCTACTCAATGGTCATTGAGACAATCTTGCGATGGGTGGTACACCTCTATTTTTTCAAAAACATTTCCATGAATTTTTATCCGTTGAATGCCATGGAAGACCTTGCACCGTTGCCAGTTGCGGACTTTGCTGATAGCTTGTTAAAAGCACATGGCTTCAGATTATTGCTTACACCAATGGAGGCTGGGATTACCACGGTTATTTATACGAGCCTCTTCCTATTTTTTAGTTACAAACGCTTAAAAAACAGTGATTTGTGATGTATTCAAATCAAAATACGGCGGTGAATTTTTCAAAAAGTTTGCTGATGAATGTTCGGTCAGCTGTGACAATTTCAGCCTTACCACTCATTTGTTGGTAAAATTCAAGCTCGCGGTTTAAGGTAGTTACCAGGCCATTTTCAATGAGAATGTCGGCATAAAAAGCATTGTCCTTTGCAACTGGATAGACCTTGCTCACCTTTGATTTTACCGTGCCATATTCTCGGAATGGGTATCGACCAAATTTGATATTTACAGGTTGCCCGATTTCAACTTTGCTACTTTTGTCAACCGGCAATTTTACTTTACCGACATAGTTGTTGCCTGCTTTTTCGGGCATGATAGTGAACAAGATGTCGCCAGAATTAACGGGTTGACCAGTCTTCAAATCTGAATAGAATTGAATTTTTCCATCTGATGGCGCTACTACCAGAAAGTTGTCCTTCCATGTTTTTACAGCCGTTTTCAACTCGTCCAACTTTTGGTTCAGCTTGTAAATGGCATCACCCGCACCAGTCTCGGCTTGGGTTTGTGCTTGGAGTTTTCGAACATTGGACTTTGAGATTTCACCCTTCAACTCCTCGATTTTCACAACTTGTTTTTTGATTTCCGATTGCTTGTTTTTTAATTCTGAGTTTATTTTGAAAAGCACCAAGGTATAGGAGGTGTCAACAGTTTTTCCGTACTGGTCTGATGCATTCTTAAGTTCAGCTTTTAGAGCTTCCTCCTCACGCCGAAGGGTGGGTAGTGAGGCTTCCAGGGACTGGAGCTGTCGTAAATATTGTGCGTTGATATTATCCACTGCGACTACCGTTGCAAAATCAATGTTCCCTGACTCCGTAAGCGGAACCAACTCGAAAGCCGTAATGAAATTGGAATAAGCCTGGGAAAGTTCTCCGATTTTTAAGTTGCGGTTTGGACGGTAATTTTGAAGTTTTTCTAGGTCGAGTTGTCCAATAGTTTCTAGGTCTTTTTCAAGTTCTAAGACATCTTGGAATGCAACATTTGAAGGAAAAGTCAACAGCAAGTCTCCTGTACTAACCACAGTATTTTCAGCTACCTTAATTTCCTTGATATAATCCGTTTTTGGGGATACAACTGTTACAGGAGGAGTTTCCGTGGTGATGTTAACATCACCTGTCACAATTTCTGGGTAATGAAAAAGGCCGCCAACAGCAATAATCATGACCACTATTCCAACTAAAAGGCCAATGCCCCATGTCGCTAC
>JAHEAS010000398.1 GCA_024642645.1 Saprospirales bacterium
ATTCCGACAGAGGAATGGCCATGCACCATTTCTTTATTCCTTGCTGCGTAAGATCGGCACAGATTTCCCCTCACTAAATTACATTACAAGCGAGAAAACAACGTATTCCTGCAAAATGCTGACCGCTGAATGAAGCCAATCAGAAAAATTTACTTTTTCGGTAATTTGCTGCCACTGTACTTACCAGCGGTTGGCCGGATTGGTGATTTCCTGAAGGTGATGTTGCTGCTTTTTGTTTTTCATTCCCACATTTACGCACAGCAGGAGCCGCAGTTTACCCATTATATGTTCAACACGCTAGTGTATAATCCCGGCTACGCAGGGAGCAAAGAATACCTGTCGGCGGTGGCAGTGTACCGTGACCAATGGGCAGCGCTAGGCAACAAAGCTGGCTGGCAAGGCCGGCCCCTAACCCAAACTTTCTCCATTCACAGTACCCTCAACAAGCGGGTGGGTCTTGGACTCAACCTTGTAAATGCCAGTGCTGGGGCTCGCCAAACGACCTACCTGAATGGGATTTATGCCTATCGGATAAACTTTGGAAAAGGCACACTTTCCATTGGGCTTCAAGCTGGGGTGATGAACTGGAAAGCTGACTGGAACAAACTGGATTTTCAGCAGCCACAGGAACTCGACAACGCTTTTGGCACCTTGACCCCCAGTCTCTTTTTGCCCGATTTTGGGGCAGGACTGTTTTTTTACACCCCACATTTTTATGCTGGTGCCTCCATGCCCCACCTTGCCAACTTCCCGTTGCGCCAGGTCTCCGCCGCCGAACGGGACGAAATACGGAAATGGGCAAGGGTGCAACGGCATTTTTACCTGACCACCGGTGGCGCTATTCCGCTCAATGGCGACAACCTCGTCTTCCGGCCTTCCTTTTTGCTGAAAAGCGTCGGCCTTTTCAATAATTTTTTCCGCCAGGGCAACCTCGTTCGGGAAATTGGAGCTCCGGCCAGCTTCGACCTGGATGCCTCTTTGTTTTTCCAGAAAAAACTATGGCTGGGTCTTTCCTTTCGCTCGGCCTTCGCTGCCTTCAACTCTCAAGGCCCAAAGCAGAGCAGCCCTGATTCTTTTGACCTTTGGACAACGCTCCATTTCAACAACGGCCTACGAATTGGCATGTCTTATGACTACCCAATCGGCAAACTAAAGTCAGCGAGTAATGGCTCCTTTGAGCTAATGGTTGGCTACGATTTCTACCAACAAGTGGAAAAGGCAGTGCATATTCGGTATTTTTGAGAAAAAACGTTTTAGTCAAAATCAGCCTTCCTGCAACATCTCCTACTGTTGATTCTTACCTTCGCCCCATGAAAATTCATCGCACCCTTGTCGAAGCCGTGGCTAACGCACTTTCCGGAATATTCCAAAGTGGCTGGTATGCTGATAAAGCCATCGAACGTCTCCTTAAGTCCGACCCCCGTTGGGGCAGTCGTGACCGTGCCTTTGTGGCCGAAAACACTTACGAAATAGTACGTTGGTGGCGGTTGGTAAAGGAAATAGGAGGATTGGGGAAATGGGAAATTGAAAAATTGACGGAATCCAATTTTATCCGGTTGGTTGGAGTGAACCTATTGCTCAAAAACCTCCATTCTCCCACCTTCGGTTTTGAGTTGCCCGATTTCCCAGAGTTCGCAGGGCTGAACCAAAAGGACGTACAGGAACAAAGGGATTCATGGGTCACCGACCGGAAGACCACCCAGTCCATTCCCGATTGGCTCGACGAACAAGGGGTAGCTGAGCTGGGCGAAAAATGGGATGCTGAGATTACGGCACTGAACTTTCCTGCTTCGGTGGTAATCAGGGCCAATACGCTAAAAACCAGTCGGTCGGATTTGAAAAAAATGATGCTCAGTGAGGGCTGGGATTCTTCCGAAACACCTCTTGCTCCTGATGCTTTGGTGCTGAAAAAGCGGGGCAATATTTTCCAGAACCAAATTTTTCTAAAAGGTTTCTTTGAGGTACAGGATGCCGGGTCGCAATGTATCGCACCATTCCTGCATGCAGAACCGGGCATGCGGGTGGTGGACGCCTGTGCCGGCGCAGGCGGCAAAACGCTGCACCTCGCTGCCTTGATGGAGAATAAGGGGAGTATCATTGCACTTGACACAGAGGCGTTTAAATTGGAAGAATTAAGGAAACGTGCCCGCCGCAACGGCGCTCACATCATTCAGGGCCGCCCGATTGAGTCCACCAAAACCATCAAGCGGCTGCATGGAACGGCTGACCGCTTGCTGCTCGATGTGCCGTGCTCTGGCCTGGGCACCCTTCGCCGCAACCCAGATGCGAAGTGGAAATTATCGCCCGAATTTTTAGAAAAAGTGCGGGGAACACAGGCGGAAATTTTGCGGAGCTACTCAAAAATACTACGCCCGGGTGGGCAGCTGGTTTATGCCACATGCAGTATTTTTCCTTCGGAAAACGAGCGGCAGGTAGCGCAGTTTTTAGCAGAAAATACGGCGTTCAAAATGTTGGAGGAGCGCAAAATTTTGCCTTCCGAACATGGGTTCGATGGGTTTTATATGGCGAGGCTGGAAATGGTGAAGCCCTAGCCAAATTCCAATGCCGTTAGGTAAGTTTCGACAAACTCCTCTACCCGCTTCCGACGGTATTGCATAATAAACCTGGGGTGGGGGAGGGGCACTATTTTTTCAAAAAAGCCCTCTTCCTCGTTGAATTTTGAAAGGAATTTGAAATTCTTTCCCTCGCCTAGGCAAAAACAAACCTTGTAGTTCATGCCTAGTGTCAGCAAGCTGCGAAGGTGATGCCGGATGAGCGGCTTCATCGCTTCTTGTAAAGGCTTTTCATCGTAGTAATTGTAGTTGACGCCGTTTTTTACAAAACCAAATGGCACGACAGAGTTGACGAAAAAATGCTCGTAAAAAGCGGCCACGCCGCCGTAAGCATGCACGACTTTGTAAACGAACTGTGCCGAGAGCTCTTCTTTTTTTTCAAAACTGTTTTCTATGCCGCAATCATGGACAAGTCGCACCGGGTCTGTGAAGGCAACATTGGTGACTCCTGCCCCGAACCGACCGGGATTGATGCCGAGGATGAGCATTCTTTGACGGTTGTCGGCGTAGTATTTTTCCAAAAAAAGCGCAAAAACACGCTTGGATTCGGGCAAGGTGGTCAAAGGCAATAGCCAATGTACTTCCGATGGAACTGGTGGCAAGTGGTTGGATAGTTCTGTAAAGTGGTGTTGGAGTCGCTTCGCAAAGGTGTCCATCTCGTCGTTTTGGAGGCAAGTTAGGCACGTTCTTCCATTAAAAGCCTCGAATCGTCCAGAGCTGTACTACCACAAACTGGAAAATTTTACCTTTGCACGCATTTTGGCACAAGACAGTATTTTGGTTTGAAGCTACGGGCTACTTGAAACCCGAAACCCAAAACCTGAAACCCCACATTGTGCCAGCAAAAAACAACATTGATGGACAGAAATACGGTTATTGGATTTGTTTTGATTTTCGGTTTGCTTATCACCATGCAGTTAGTGATTGGGCCGGAACAAAAGAAAATAAAGGAAATTGCGGAGCACCGCCTGGATTCGTTGCGGCAGATTGAGCAGCGAAGAGCGGACAGCCTCGCAAAATTGGAGACGATGCCAATTGGCAATGACGTCCCGGTTCAAGACTCGCAAGCTGTTGCCGAGCAGCAGGGCATGTTGGCAGGACAGTTTGGTGCGTTTGCGCCAGCAGCTACTGGTACGGAAAAAGTGGAGGTGTTGGAGAACGATGTGCTACGCATCCTTTTTACGAATAAAGGTGGCCGAATCAAAGAAGTGGAGTTGAAAAAACACTTCAAAGTACACCTTGATTCCCTGCACAAGGTCACGAAACTACCGCTCAAACTGCTGGAAGACGAGAATAACAAGTTCGAGTACCTGATACCGATGGCCAATGTGCCGTCAGGGCAGGTGAGTACTGGCAACTTGTTTTTTCAAGCAACAAAAAAAGGCGATAATTCCCTTGTTTTCACAGCGACGGGAGCTAATGGTGCTGCCTTCGAACAAACGTACACGCTCGATACCAAAGATGGTTACGGCGTGAGTTATGACATCCGGCACCAAGGGCTGAATGCGGTGACACCCATCCGCTTGAATTGGCTGGACTATCTCGACCGACTCGAAGAAAACTACAAATACGAGGTGAACTACTCCACTGTTTACTTCAAGCCCGCCGATGACGATTACGATTATTGCTCCTGCACCAAGGACGACCAACTGGACAAGTCGAAGGAGAAACTGAAGTGGATAGCACATTCCAACCAGTTTTTTGCCAGTGTGTTGATGGCCAAGAACGCCCCCTTCGCAGGCGGTACCATGTCCACAGAGAAAGTGACGGACCC
>JAHEAS010000399.1 GCA_024642645.1 Saprospirales bacterium
CTCATCACCTGCACGTCGCCATTACGGATGACGGTGGTGTTGCCCATGCTATCCTTGTGCTCCAGGTCGCCTTCGAGCGGGATTGAAATGATTTCCATATTGTCGTGAGGGTGGGTGCCGAAGCCCATGCCGCCCTGCACGGTGTCATCGTTGAGCACCCGCAGCACGCCGAAATGCATCCGCTCGGGGTTGTAATAGTTGGCGAAGCTGAAGCTGTGGTAGCTCTGAAGCCAGCCGTGGTTGGCGTTGCCACGGGTTTCTGCCTTGTGCAAAACGCTGTTTGCCATGATATTGGATTTTGTATTTGGAAGATGGTTAAAGCCGATGACCTCAAGGGGGCTCAGTTCGTCAATGTCGTTTTTCACCACATTCCCGAGAGCACCACTGGCAGCGAAAATGCCCGTTCCAACCAATCCTTTTTTGAGAAAATCTTTTCGGTCCATGATTTTTTGAATTTGATGATGCAAAGATGGGGCAGGCCAAGGCGAGAAAAAATAATGTAGGTTAAGAAATGAGGCTTGAGGTAATCTGCTCCAAATTCTTTCCAGATTTCCCACCCTATCTTTACCGGTATGAAAATTCTCATTATCGAAGACGAACCTGCCCTTCGGGAAACCATTGCCGGGTATTTCCTCAAGGAAGGCTTTATCTGTGAGGCTGCTGAGGACTTTCACGTGGCTTTGGAAAAGGTCACCCTGTACGAATACGACCTAGTGGTGCTGGATATTTCACTGCCTGGCGGCAATGGGCTGGAGGTTTTGCGCCAGTTGAAAAAGATCCACCCAGAGACGGGCGTACTCATCCTCTCCGCCAAAAACTCCCTCGACGATAAAATAATGGGCCTCGACCTCGGTGCCGACGACTACCTGACGAAGCCTTTTCACCTCCCCGAACTCAATGCTCGGGTGAAGGCGCTGCTCCGGCGGCGGGTTTTTAAAGGCAGCCCAAATGTCGTTTTTGAGGAAATCGAAATTGACCCGATGAACAATGTCATGCAGGTACACGCCAAGCCCGTCGAGCTGACGAAAAAGGAGTACGACCTGCTGCTATATTTCATCACGAATAAAAACCGGGTATTGACCAAAGCTGCCATCGCCGAGCATCTCTGGGGCGACTATATGGACTTGGCAGATAATTTTGACTTGGTATATAGCCATATTAAAAACCTTCGGAAAAAGATTATGCAACACGGCGGCAATGACTATATTAAAACGGTATATGGCATGGGATATAAATGGGTTTAATGGCCTTTGGTTATTGGCTGTTTGCTATCGGCTACTTTCTGAAAGCCAACAGCTAATAGCTAATCGCCAACAGTATTCTCAGTATGAAATTATTAGACAAAAATAACCGCATATTCATACGCTTCACAGCGGCATTACTGCTGTTTGGAAGCGTGTTGTTTTACATTACCGTCAATTATATTACCCGCTCCGAAATTGATGAAAAACTGGAAGTAAGCCAGCAAAGGGCTATTAGTTTTATTCAGAATGGGCAACCTGCGCCACAGTTTTCGCCCATCGTTGAAGTTCAAATTATTTCGGAAAAAACAACATCAACAGGCTATTCCGACACGATGGTATATGACCCCATTGAAAAAGAGGATGAATCATACCGCCAGCTCATTTCCGAGGAAAATATTAACGGCAAAATATACCGCATCACTAACCGCACTTCCCTGCTGGAATCGGAGGATTTGATACTCGCCATTGGCGGCTGCACTTCGGCATTGGCACTGTTGCTTTTCGCTTGGATGTACAGCCGTTCCTCGAAGCGGATGTGGGAGCCGTTCCAGCGGCATTTGGATGCCTTGCGGCAGTTTTCGCTGGCGCAAAACGAGCCGATAACACTGGCTTCGAGCAAAATCACCGAATTTGAAGAACTGAGAACTGCCCTCCAACAACTCACCGAAAAGGTGCGGGCGGACTATCGAAACCTCAAGGAATTCACCGAAAACGCCAGCCACGAAATCCAAACGCCGCTGGCCATCATTCGCTCCAAAATCGAGTATCTCATAGAAAACGAGGCTGTCAGCGGCGAACAAATGGCGACGCTGGGCACAGTTTACGAAGCTGCCAACCGCTTGAGCCGCTTGAACCAAAGCTTGCTATTGCTCACCAAAATCGAAAACCAGCAGTTTGGGGAAAGGTCGCCCGTCTCTGTCAACACCATCATCCGGGAGCAAGTGGAAATGCTCGGCGAACTGACCGACAGCAAAAACCTGCAACTGCGAACCGAACTTGCAAACGACCTTAAAGTCAATGCCAACCAGGCACTGGTGGAGATTTTGGTGAAAAACCTTTTGGAAAATGCCATTCGGTACAGCCAGCCCAATGACGCCATTTTTATCAAAACGGCCACCGAAAACATCACCTTCAGCAACCCCGGCAAGGCTGCCATCGAACAGCCCGACCGCCTGTTTGGGCGCTTTCAGAAGCAGAATAATAATGGTACTTCGCTCGGTTTGGGCTTGGCCATTGTTAAAAAGATATGCGAGGTAAATGGCTGGCAAGTGGGCTATGAGTATCGGGAGGGGCGACATGAGTTTACCGTCATTTTTTCATGCTGACGCAACCATTTTTCTAAAATGAACGTGCTGTGAAAAGTCATGGACCGTCGTTGTAAATAACTTCGAAAAGCCCATGAAATCACTGAAACTTACCTGCTTAAATCAGCTCATTATGATGAATAAAATACTGTTTTTGCCCGCTTTGATTTTTGCTAATTCTGTGTGGATAAAAAGTTCTATCAACATTTTCCCCTAAAGTCATTTCACTCCAAATTCTTTCCAGAATCACCCCGCATCTTTGCACCATTAAAAATCATTTTCAATCATTAAAAGTAAAATCATGAAGTATTTAATGTTAGTCACCGTGCTCAGTTTCGGCATCCTTTCGTCCTCCTGTGCACAGGGCAAAAAGTCAGCACCCGCAGCCGTTCAGGCTGCTTTCAAGGCCAAGTTCCCGACCGTGCAAAAGGCTAAATGGGACAAAGAGGACGAGAACGAATGGGAGGCTGAGTTTAAAACGGACGGCAAGGAGATGTCCGCAAACTTCAGCAGCGACGGCACTTGGTTGGAGACAGAAACTGAACTCAAAGCCGCCGATCTGCCGCAAGCCGTGAAGGACGCCATTGCATCGCAATTTGCAGGCTACAAAATGGAGGAAGCCTCCATGGTACAAACCGCCGAAATGGCCGCTGGTTACGAAGTGGAAATGGAAAAAGGCGAGACGACTATCGAGGTACTCTTCGGTGCCGATGGGACGGTCATCAAGCAGAAAACGGAATCTGAAGACGACGAAGACGGGAAATAGCAAAAAGCAATGGGGGGGGTGGCTGAAGCCTCGCCCCCATTATTTCAAATAAAATGAATAAGCTACCGCAAATCACCGTCGCATTTTGGATAATGAAAATCTGTGCTACCACGCTCGGCGAAACCGCTGGGGATTTGATGTCCATGACGCTCAATGTGGGGTACGCAATTAGTTCGATTGTACTCCTGAGTTTTTTCCTTGGCGTTCTTTTGCTTCAGCTTTCATCCAAAAATCACCATCCCATCATCTACTGGTCGGTGATACTCGCCACCAGCACCGCAGGCACCACGATTTCTGATTTTATGGACCGTACACTGGGGCTCGGATACGCTGCTGGTGCTACGATTTTGGCTTCGGCCCTCGTGGGGACACTGGCGGTTTGGAAGGCCGTCGAAAAGTCGCTCTCCGTTACCAATATCAAGTCCTTTCGGGGCGAGGTGTTTTACTGGTCGGCTATCTTGGTTTCAAATACCTTGGGAACGGCTTTGGGCGATTTCTTGGCGGACAATTCAGGCTTGGGATTCACGGGCGGTGCAATACTCATCGGCGGCCTCCTGCTGCTGGTCGTTTTGGCCTATTATTTCACCCAAATATCCACAGTAGCGCTGTTTTGGGTGGCTTTCGTGCTGACCCGTCCGTTCGGTGCCACCTTCGGTGATTTGCTCACGAAAACTCATGAAAAAGGCGGCTTGGATTTTGGAACCGTCGGTTCTTCGGCCATCCTTTTTACCATCCTCGCTGTGTTGGTTGCCGTTGCGACAATAAAAATCAAAGCGGATGAAAAACGCATAATTTCGCCCGTTCAATAAGGTTTGCTTGCTTTTTCGATGGTTTCGAAATCAGCACTACCAATTTAAACGACATGAAAAAAATCTTCGCCCTGCGGGCAATCTGCCTGTTGATTGGACTCTTCCTTTTTCAAAAAAACATAGCTGCCCAAAACATCTTCACCTGCCTCGTCAAGGACAGCCTCACGGGCGAGACCCTCATCGGCGTCAATGTTTTTTTACAAAACACGACAACTGGTGCG
>JAHEAS010000400.1 GCA_024642645.1 Saprospirales bacterium
CGAAAGTACCCAGCCCTTGTCTTTTGGGGTCATTTTGAACTCCAGCCAAGCCTCGCCCGGCAACTTCATTTCGGCGTAGAGCAATAGGCGCTTGCCTGTCCGGTCAGCCACCAGCACCCGCCAGAAATCGAGGGAATCGCCGGGGTGGAGCTGGTCGGAATGGGTGCGACCCCGCCGCAGCCCGACGCCACCGACCATCTTGTCCAGCAGCCCCCGTATTTTCCAGAGGAAATTGCCGTAGTACCAGCCCCGCTTGCCGCCGATGCTACAAATCCGGTCTAGCACCCGCGCTTCGTTGCCAGTCACAATGCGGTTTTTTTCGTCTTTGAAGCAGCCGAATTTTGGCACTTCGACGTATTCCATCAGCTTGGGATTGGTGTCGAACGAGCTGAAAGCGTCCGTCCAGCTGCTCACCACCATGTGCTGTTCGATGCGCCGAAAGGCCAGTTCCACAGCGGTTTTATAGGGCAAAAGCTCGATGCCCAACTCGGCAGCCAAGTTGTTCGGCCGACAAATTACGTTGATTTTCATGCTGTCCACGAGGTTTTGCGCTAGGTGGTAGGAGGTGGACGTGATGAAGTAGAGCCAGTACGAGGAGAGTTTCGGTGTCATCACCGGTACGGAGACGATGAACCGCCGCAGCCCCCGCACCTCGGCGAATTTGAGCAACATTTGCTGGTAGGTCAATACGTCTGGCCCACCGATGTCGAAGTCCTGGTCATAGGTGTTTTCCTTGCCCATTACCCCCGACAAAAACTGGATGACGTTGCGGATGCCAATGGGTTGGCACAGCGTATTGAGCCATTTCGGGGCGACCATGACGGGCAGTTTTTCCACCAAATCCCGAATGATTTCAAAAGAGGCGCTGCCTGAACCGACGATGATGCCCGCCCGCAAAACGGTCACGGGCACGTTGCCACTCCGCAAAATTTTCTCCACTTCGAAGCGGCTGCTTAGGTGGTCGGAAAGCTCGTCTTCATTGACGATTCCGCTCAGGTAGATGATTTGGCGACATTTCGAAGCGGCCACCAATTTGGAAAAATTCTCGGCGGTGCGGGCTTCTTTCTCCGCAAAATCGCCCTTGGCGCTCATGGAGTGGATGAGGAAAAAAGCTACATCGAGGTCGTTGGGGAAGACTGTCTCCGGCGCTGGGTTGAGGAAGTCCACCTCAATGATTTTGATACGCTCGTGCGTTGGGTTATCGAATCGCCTGCGGTTTCGGACGCAGCAGTAAACGGTGTGCCCCTGTTCGAGCAGCACGGGGAGCAGTCGTTGGCCAATGTAGCCGTTAGCGCCTGTGAGTAGGATTTTCATTGAAACTGAAACAAGGGTTTACGATAAATGTTAGACCTTCGTGTAAACATAGCTTTTATGCGCAAAAATCTTCCAGTTATTATCATCGGGGCAGGCATTTCGGGGCTTGCCGCAGCCCGTTGTTTGGTGGCTGCCAATATCCCAGTCCTCGTGCTGGACAAAGGCCGTGGCGTCGGAGGGCGTATGGCTACCCGCCGCTCTGGCGATGCGACTTTCGACCATGGAGCGCAGTTTTTCTCAGCTAGAACGTCTGATTTTCAACGAGTTGTGGAGGAGGCGAAGTACTCGGGCATCGTTCAGCCTTGGTGGCCAAAAATTCCTGACAACACACATTCCCGCTGGATTGGCACGACTGGCATGAACGCCGTACCGAAGTTTTTAGCAGAGAGCCTGACCGTTTTGAAGGAAAAGCGGGTGACGCAAATCCAAGCGCAAAGTGACGAATGGCATGTGATTACGGAGGAATTGGACGTGTACCAAGCGAGCGCCGTGTTGGTCACCATCCCAGCCCCGCAAGCCTTGGAACTGTTGGACAAAAGCGCTGGCCACCTGCCGGAATTTTCGCATGCGCCGCTGCATCAAATCGCCTACCACCCATGCTTTGCCTTACTTGCCATACTTGACCGAGCTTCCAACGTACCTGCTCCCGGTGGCTTGGCTTTGGAGCATAAAAACGTTACTTGGATTGCTGATAATTACCAAAAAGGCATTTCAAAACAGCCCTCGGTGACCGTTCATGCGTCGCCAATATTTAGTCAATTGCACCTACATACCGACCCTGATTTGGTGGAGGAAAAGTTGCTGGAAGCCGTGGTGGATTATATCGAACCAGCAAAAGTCGTGCAAAGGCAAATACATTTCTGGCGGTACAGTCTGGCTTATGAGCGATATGCTGAGCCGTTTTGGCAGGCAAAGACGGAACTCCCACTGTTATTCGGCGGAGATGGGTTTGGTACAGGAAATGTGGAAGGGGCGTTTTTATCGGGCTTGACGATGGCGGAGCAGTTGATAGAAAAATTAGGTCGTTAGGTCATTTTTTGTCAAGTGCCAACAATTCCATCAATTTTGCTCACATTTCATTGATGTCAAGCAAATGATGTATAGCATGGGCCCTAAATTTTGCGCCTACTCTCCACCGTTATCTCCGAGCCTTCCGCCAGCATCACCGAGGTCGGTTTCATACCGTTCAAAATGCGGAAATCCTCGCCGTAATTCACCGCAAAATCAGCTTTAATCTTGTGGTTTTTTACTTCGTAAACCTCCCATTTCGGGTGTGTGACTTGGTACTCAATGGTCTTTTGCGCGTCATGTCGGGAGTAGCCCCAGTAATGTTCGGTGATGAATTCTGCCTCGCTTCCTGACTGCAATGGAAGTCGCTCCAATCCTGCCTCAATATTCATGGAGTGCCATTGTCCGCCCAATTTCCAGTCATATTGCACCTGCTGAGAATCAGCCTTCGTTTCCCAGTAGTGGCGCATAGGCATGCTTTTGTAATGTTCTTTGTACAGTATGTTGGCGACCAATGCAATGGCTATTTTTGGCACAAACTCGTTGATGAAAACCACGCCCCGTTTCCATTCTCCTTCGGAAAAATGGCGGACATAAAACCGCAGGTTTACTTCCTCGAACTCGGTGTGAAATGGAACCGGAATGCCCAGTACCCGCACTTTTTGAAACATAAAACCGACGAGGCTGACGTAGCAGCGCCCATTCCAAATGTCCAGTTCCGTACCTTGCGGCAGGTACTTGAAGAGCAGGTCCGGCTCGACTTCGTAATTGGCCAAGGCCAGTTTTCGCCATTCAGCGTTCAGGAAGCTCATGCTATTATTTTCGTAGGTAAACGTGCAGTAAGGTGGAATGTTTACCGCAAAAAATACTGGACTCCCGCTCCAAGGTTCCATGCTTGCAAATAATTTTTCACCAAAGCATCTTCGTAAACTGGTGTGAAGGCTCGCTGGTAGGCTGAGGAGAGTGGAAGCCTGAAACGGGGCGTCAATGGTAGCACATATCTAGACCATTGGAGGTGAGTTTAATTGGTTTGACTGGCAAGCAGGTTTATGCTCATTCATTTGGCAAAGCTGTCAATGGCAATTTGACGAAAAAAACCGCTGTAAGTGATTTTGCTAAAGGAACATACCTGTTTAGGTTAAGAACAGCAACTGGGACTGCTGTTCGGAAGGCAGTGATTAACTAGATACCCAACGATTTGCGATAAATCGCCACAATATTTTCCTGTGCGAGGAGGCCTGGTCTGCCAGCTCCTTGCACTTTTTTTGGTGGTGAGGAAGGTAAATAAAAAATGGTTGCCGGCGAATGTCGGCAACCATTTTTATTGCAGCGAAAAAGCAGGTTAAACGCCTACCTTGGTCGATTCTTTGACCATTTCATAAGTCAATGGAAGGTGCTGTAAGTTGGCAAAACGGCTGATGTTGAAATTTGGCTCAAAGGTGAACTTCATGCCCTGTCGCATCGTCCAACCAGTTTTCGGGTTTTCGATTTCATTAAGCAGCAGCCCAATTCCGTTGGCTGATTTCACGATGTCCCGAACGGAATAGAGTTTGTCCTTAATCGGGCGGTTTGGTATGTCCGCCATTTGCTCTGGCGTGAAATTGTCGTCTATGCAGATGATGTCCATATTGTAAATGTTTATGCAAAAATGGTTCGAAGCTTAAGATTGTTGGATCTCTTCCAATTTTTTTGCGATTTCATCTGCTTCCGCCGACTTTTGGGCAAAGCCCTTGATGTCGCCCTTGCGCTGCAGGTCACGGGCTTCTTCGAGCAATTTGGTGTACGCTTCCTTCAGTTTTTTAGCTGGGTCTTTTTTGAATAATCCGAACATTTTTGTTGAGTTGATAAAGGTTTATAAAAAGTTGATAAGGGTTGATAATCAACAGGTTGCTTCAAATTTTGAGCGATGACATGCCACCGTCAACGCCGATGACCTGCCCAGTTATCCAGCCGCTTTTTTCGGATAAAAGGAAATGTGCCAAGTCGGCAATTTCACTGGCAGTTCCTACTCGTTTCAGCG
>JAHEAS010000010.1 GCA_024642645.1 Saprospirales bacterium
CGTACATTGAAGGTTAATACGTTTCCCTGTCTGTAAACCAATGTAACGGTGGGGGTAGGCAGTGATAGTCGTCGCTGAAACCAATGCAGCCGTGGCAAAGGTAAGTTCATTTTACATATTAAAAAATAAATTGCTAAAAATGCCGTGGGGTTGGTAGATCTTGCAAAAATTTGGCCGAAATAGAATGCACCCAAAAATTCTAAATGCAAGATTTGACAAAGCTGGGTAAGTCGTTGGCACACTTGGATATTTTGTCCGGCTAACAATCTATTAAAGGCAGCTATTTACTGAAAAAACAGGTGCTTATTTCTGCGGTACTTTTCAGACAAATTGCCCAAAACTTGCCATTTTGGTTAATTCTTAGCTTAATTTCACCCCGCAATTCAACCCTTACCAACTATATTTTTTATCAAAAACTAAATCTGGGACGACATGAAAAAACTTTCTTTTCTTTTCCTGGCCGCCATTTTCGCCTTCGCCTGCGGCAATAAAAAACTTGCGAAAACGGCTACCACTGACAATTTCAAGTGGAATACAGAAACTTTTGCCGACAAAAAAATCATACGCTACCAAGTGCCCGGCTTCGACAAACTAAGCCTCCAGCAGAAAAAATTGGTGTACTACCTTACACAGGCAGGCCTCAGCGGCCGTGACATCAGTTACGACCAAAACTACCGCTTCAACCTGCCCATCCGGCAGACTTTGGACGAAATCGTCACCAAATACAAAGGGGACCGCACCAGCCAGGATTTCACTGAACTGCTACTTTACGCCAAGCAGGTTTGGTTCTCGAACGGTATCCACCACCACTACTCACACGACAAATTCCAGCCGGGCTTTTCGAAGGAATGGTTCTCAAAAACGATAAGGGACGTGGGCGGCAGCCTTTCGGCAGAGGCACTCAATGCCATGTTTGACCCAAAAATTGACCCGAAACGAGTGAACCAGCAGGACGGCGTGGACAAGGTACTCGCCTCTGCCGTCAACTTCCAGGCACCGGGTGTCACGACCGCCGACGTGGAGAAATTTTACGAAGCAAAAAACACCAGCGAAGACCCAGAGCCACTGGAATGGGGCCTTAATTCTCGCCTCGAAAAAGGGCCAGACGGCAAATTGAAGGAAAACGTTTGGAAATCGGGTGGCATGTACGGCGCTGCCATTGACCAGATAATTTATTGGCTAGAAAAGGCCGTAGGAGTCGCAGAAAATGAGCCGCAAAAGAAAGCCCTCACTATTTTGGTTGATTATTTCAAAACAGGCGACCTGAAAAAATGGGCCGAATACAATATCGCTTGGGCAAAAGCCACGGAGGGCGATGTGGACTACATTCTCGGCTTTATCGAGGTCTATCACGACCCGATGAGCATGAGGGGAAGCTACGAGGCCATCGTTCAAATCAATGATTTTGATGCCTCGGATCGTATGAAAGTGTTCACCGACAATGCCCAATGGTTCGAGGACAATTCGCCATTGCTGCCCAACCACAAGAAAAAAAACGTGACTGGCGTGACCTACAAAGTGGTAAACACCGCTGGAGAATCTGGCGACGCTTCGCCGTCCACGCCCATCGGCGTGAACCTGCCGAACGCCGACTGGATTCGCTCGAAGTACGGTTCCAAGTCCGTCAGCCTCGGCAATATCGAGGATGCGTACAACAAGGCGGGTGGCCCCGGCCTCACGCAAGAATTTGCAAACGACGAAGCAGAGGCCAAGCGGGCCGAGGAGTATGGTGAACTGGCAGGCAAATTGACGACCGCCATGCACGAGGTGCTCGGCCACGCATCCGGCATTTTGGAACCTGGCATTGCGCAGCCGTCCGTCACGCTGCCTGGCTATTCTTCCACATTGGAGGAGGCCCGGGCCGACTTGTTTGCCCTGTACTACATCATGGACCAGAAGCTGATTGACTTGAAAGTGATGCCTTCGTTTGAGGTGGGCAAAGCCGAGTACGAGAGCTACATCCGTAATGGCATGATGCTACAACTTCGCCGTATTTTGCCGGGCAAGAACATCGAAGAAGCCCACATGCGCAACCGCCAACTCGTGGCCTCATGGGCGTATGAAATGGGCAAAAAGGACAATGTCATCGAGAAAGTTTCAAGGAATGGCAAGACTTATTTCAAAATCAACGACTACCAGAAGCTACGGGTGCTCTTTGGAGAATTGCTGAAGGAAATCCAGCGCATCAAGTCGCAGGGCGATGCCAAGGCGGGCAAGGCATTGGTGGAAACCTACGGCGTTAAGGTGGACCAAGCCATTCACAAGGAGGTTTTGGCCCGTTCCGAAAAACTGAACCTGCCTCCCTATGGCGGGTTCATCAACCCTCGACTCGTCCCCGTGGCTGATGCCAAAGGCAATTTCACAGATGTGAAGGTGCAGTATCCGGATGACTTTACGGCGCAGATGCTGGAGTATGGGAAGATGTATGGTTTTTTGAAATGATAGCCTACCATCCAAAAAGAGAGAGCCACCTGCTGCGTTTGCAAGTGGCTCTCTCTTTTTTATCTACAGAAGCTGCTTGTGGGAAAATGGAAATTTCCAGAAAAAATTAGTTGCTCAAAACCTTGAACTCGGTGCGCCGGTTCTTAGCGTGTTCTTCTTCTGAGCATTCTACGCCGTCTGAGCAACTATTTTTGAGTACCGTTTCGCCAAAGCCCCTAGCTACAAGTCGGCTACGTTGAATGCCACGCCCAATCAGATAATTTACTACAGCCTCTGCTCGAGCTTGTGATAGACTCATATTTGATTCGGCGGTGCCACGTGAGTCAGTATATGAACTTATTTGGACACGGATATCCGGCTTGTCTTTCATCAATTTCAAAAGTTTTGAATCAATGATACTTCGAGCCTCGGAGGTAAGGCGTGCAGAACCAAGCTCATAATTGATAGGCAAAACATTGTTATTCGTCAGGTTACAGCTAATGGTGTCCCATTTTGCAATTCCTCCTGGGTCTTGCAAAGTCTCAATCATTTCAACGGCATATTCCGCTGGTATTTCCGTTTTTTCCACATTCTCGTCCGTTACCAGCTTGCGAGTGGTGATGGTCTTGTACTCAGCTGGTATTTCAATAGTCTCATAACGAGCTTCCTTCGCAATAACTTGGCGGGATACAGTCATCGACTTCCCACCTTTTTTGACTTTAGTGAAGGTCGCATCACTTTCAACCGTCTTAGTGTTAATATCACGATACTCTGCGGGGTGCTCCACGTAGCAAAGTATCATGCAATCTCTGGGGTCGTCAGAGCTGCAATTTTCGGCGGAAGACTGGTATTCCCAGCGAGTAACTCTTGGACGCACTTCGATAGTGTCAGATTTCACGCCCAATTTTGCAGGTATTATTGTGATTTCATTGTAGGGGTCCTCAATTTGGTAGGTTTCTGTCTCAGTCCTATATTCAGCTGGGTACGCCACATACTTTTTAGAAGCAGCCTTCACCATTACTCTTTCCTCTACCGTTTTATACTCAGCAGGGACTTTCTTAAGTGTGGTGTATGTAGGACGAGCCAAAATGCGCCTTTCCACTTTTTCGTACCGTTCTGGCGTCACACAACGGATATAGCACTTACCGGGAATTGGGTTGGTAGGGAGGCCTTCTAAACCTATTTGTGCCTGAATGGATATCGCCAATAAAAATAGCGAGAAAAGTAAGATGAGTGGCTTTTTCATACTCTGTCTATTTTAGGTTTGAAATAATGAATTCGGCATTACAATCCTTTGAGAGAATTGACAAATCGATTGTAAAGAATGGGTTTAGCTGCAGATAGGCAAGTAATATTGATACAGCAGCACGAGCAAATGTACCAATTCCTTTTAAAAAACTCAGGCTTGTTGACGAATTAAAAACATTGTGTTTTCATCTATTCAACCTTAACTATTATTGAAACTTGCAAGGTCGTAATCAGGTACATCTGCGCTTTTTACTTAGAACCTTGCCCTCATCTGAAATCAAACAAGCTTCTTCACCACCAAAATTCCATCCCTAACAGGCAAAAGCAAGTTTTCCACCCTAGGGTCGGCGTTCACCATTTTATTGAAGGCATCTATATTCAAAGTGTCAGTATCGTTGGATTTCACCACCACTTTGCCGTCCCAGAGCACATTATCGGCAATCAAAAGCCCTCCAATGTTTAACCGTTCTATCAACAGCTCATAATAAAACTGGTAGTCAAACTTTGCAGCATCAATGAAAACCAAATCAAACCGGAGGCCTAAAGCTGGGATGATAGCCTTGGCATCGCCCTGGTGAGCGGTTATCCGGTCGACCAGTCCAGTTTTTTCAAAATACTTGCGACTGATATGCGCCAGTTCCGGATTGATTTCAATGGTGTGCAACATGCTACCTTCCGGCAATCCTTTCGCAATGCAGATACTTGCATAGCCTGTGAACGTGCCCACCTCAAGCGCTAGTTTCGGGCGCGATAGTGTAGCCAAAAGCGTCAGCAGGTGGCCCTGCACCCGACCACTGATCATCTGTGGCGACAAAGTGGAGAGATGCGTTTCCCGCTCCAGTTCGTACAGCGCTGGCACGGGGAGCGTTGTGTGGGCTTCACAATAGGCGTTGATTTTTTTTTGTTGGTTCATACTTCACATTTGGCGAAAAACAAAGGGCAAAGCACAGGAAAGTTTCCCATGTTTTGCCCTTTTTGTACAAAAAACAAGCGCTTGATTGATATTCTCAGGCCATGCCTGATTGCATTGCCAGCTTCAACAGGTCAACCTGTTTCGAAACGCCCAATTTCTGTTGAATATGTTTTCGGTGGGTGTCAACTGTCAATTTGCTGATTCCCAAGTCATCCGCTATTTCCTTGGAGGTAAGGCCATTCACAATGAGTTTGAGTACTTCCTTTTCCCTGCCCGTGAGCCTAAAGATTTTCATCTGACTTTTAAGCAACTGGTTCTCTTTCACGACTTTGGTCATGGTTTCGTCAGTACTCTGACTCGATGAAGTGACCTTGTCGGCTGCACCAATTGCTTGGTTCACTTCCCTGAAAACCTTGCGGTGAAAAGCAAGCTGGGCGGTTAGCTCTTTGTTCTCCCTGCGCAACATGCTGATTTCCTTGGTCAACTGCTCTGTGGTTTTGGTTTGCTCTATCATGTTCTCTAGTTTGTTCTAAAATTTTTGAAATGGGTAATCAGGCTTTCGGCAAAATCAATTTACAATTATCTTCATAACTTTTGTGGTTTTGTTCAAATGCTTAACTTGCAGCGATTTTCAAGAACCGATTAAATACGACATCTTACCTCAGCAGCAAAAAGCTAATCCCTTTTCACTCTCGCTGCTTTCGATTTGGTTGCAACATTTTTGTTGCTTCGCCGCATTTCAATCGCCCTTCTTGAAAGACATCCAGCACTATTCAGAACACCGGCTTTATGTTTTTTTTGTTTAACACTTTAAAGTATTTCCCATGAACAAGCATCAACAAATCAAGGTATTTATTGCCGATGACCACCCTATCGTGCTCCAGGGTGTGTCTTGTGTTCTTTCCAATCGCCCAGAGTTTCAAGTAGTTGGCACGGCCACCTCCGGCGATGAGCTTGCCAAAAAAATGCTCCTCGCCAAGCCCAATGTTCTTCTCCTTGACCTCAACATGCCCGGCAAGGATTTCTATGAAAACATCAACTGGGTAAAAGCCAATGCCCCTTGGGTGAAAATCATAGCCTACACCTCCTACCACTCGACTGACCTCGTTAGGTCGCTCATTCATGGCGGAGTAGCTGGCTTTATACCAAAGACTGCATCTCCTTCGGAAATCTCAACCGCTATCCAGTGTGTTTTTTCAGGTGAAATCCATGTAATGATGGTTGCCCATGCCCAAACGGACATAGCTCCTGCCACCGATCATGCCTCACTGACTGACGACTTCCGTAAACGGCTTTGCCTTTCACGCCGAGAGCAGGAAATCCTTGTGCTTATCAGCCGTGGCCTAAGCAGCCAACGCATCGGTCAGACGCTTTACATCAGCAAGCACACAGTGGAGACTCACCGGAAGAACATTCTCCGAAAATTAGATTTCAATTCCAGCACTGAACTCGTTAAGTTCGCTGTGCAGCAAAGGCTCGTATGAGCCTTGAAAGGTTTGAGTTATGAGTTATGGGGGTTGTAAGCAACGCTTATAACTCATAACTCACCTTTTATCACTGCTTCAATACATAAGCATTCAACTGTTGACCTGCAAGTTTTTTCACCAATCCGAACGCATCGGACTTGGCGTCATAGGTATTTACGTAAACTGCGTAAAGACCGCTTCTTGACTGCTTCACGATGGAAGTGACCGAGTAGCCCATTTTCATGAGCAGGTTTTGCCGCCTGACAGCGAAGTCTTGGTTGGCAAAAGTGCCCGCCACTACCGTGAAGGCTTTATTCTTGTATTCCGTCTTGATAGACTTGGACTGGTTTAATGGTGTCACTTCAGTGTCGTCAGAGACTCCTTCTTGTCCACCCTTTCCTGCATCAGGTTCGCCCATGGCAGGGTCATCGGTACCGTCGTTGCCTGAATCGTCGTTGGAGGCAATTGGCGCTGAATTGCCTAAGGCTAATTCGGGGTCGCCTACCTCCAATATTTTCACCTCCGTGCGACGGTTGTACTGGTGCTCCCGCTCAGAGCAAGCTACACCAGACGCACAGCGGTTGCGCAGTTGCGACTCCCCATACCCACGTGGCACGAGTCGCTCGCCACCTATTCCTTTGGATTTCAAGTATTTCAACACGCTCGCCGAACGGCGCTTTGATAGGTCTAGGTTGTAGGATGACCCTCCTCTTGAGTCTGTGTGAGATGCCAATTCCAGCTTCATGCCAGGGTAGCTGTTCATCATCGCCACTACTTCGTTCAAATCGGGGTAGGCATCGGGCCTGAGTGAAGCGTCATTGAAGTTGAAGTAAATATTGGGCAATTGGATAGTCATCCCTGCATACAGTGGCGTGCCACCAAGGTATAGGGTCAATGGAACCCGGGCATTCTGTGTACAAGCAATTTCCTTTGTAGAGACAATACCGGGGGCTGAATTAATACCATTTTTGACAGCATAAACGGTAAAAGAGTGGTTGCACGGCAAACAGTATTCAAACTTGCCCTCTCTATCGCTGTACACGATGATAGCTTCCTTGCTGTTCACATCTACAATATGAATTTCAGCACCCGCAACTGCCACTTGGGTGGATTGCATAAGTAGTTCTCCATCCAATGGCAAACAGTTAGAAGCCTTGCGCATTTTAATGTCTAACTTGGAAAGGTCGGTTTCCGGTGTCACCACGACGTACTCTGGGAGGTAGCCCTCCTTTTCTATTTTGATGACGCTGCTGCCCCTGCGGAGTGGCACCTTGGCAGTGCCATCAGCATTGGTCAGGCCTTTTTCCCCCATTTCGCCAGAGTTGACATCCAGCACGAAATTGTCTGGTCCATTGTCCCCAGGAAGTAGTTTAACAAAGTTTTCATCAGCGCCGGAAAGTGCTATTTCGTTGAAGTTGATGGCACTGATATCAACGCCTTCCATTGGGTTGCCATCGGCATCCTTTATTACAAGGCCGTCAAGATTCCGGTTTGCATCGGCAAATGGGCTGAACGGGCCATCCACATGGAAGCTGTATATATCGTCCATACCGAATCCGCCAAGGCGATCCGAAGAAAAATAACCGTTGCGGTTTTCGCTGTCAACGATAAAACCTAAATCATCAGCAGGGGAGCAAAACGGCGCACCAAGGTTCTCAGGTGCAGACCATTTTTGCGAACTACTGTTCTGCATGGTAAAGAACAGGTCCAAGTTACCAAGGCCACCATGCCCGTCAGAAGAAAAATAAAGCGCACCATCGGCGGCGATGTAAGGAAATACCTCGTTGCCGGGCGTGTTGACGGTTGGGCCAAGATTGACCATTTGCCCCCAAATTTCTCCCACCTTCTTTACCATGTAAAGGTCCATGCCACCTTGTCCGCCAGGAACGTCCGAAGCCAAGTAAAGTACATCGCCTTCGGCAGAGATGGTTGGGTGCATGAAATTGTATGCTGTATTGTTAAACGACAATTTCTGAACCTTGCCCCATATTTCTAGGCTGTCCTTTTCGGCTTGATAAATCTGCATTTTGAGCAGCTTGTCAGGGGCGAATTCGGAAAGTTCGTTCCGGCTAAAAAAGATGGTGCTAGCAGTTTGGTCAAAGGTCATTGGGCCTTCGTGAACCTTGGTTATCAGTTCATTTGAAAACGATTCGGGTTCTTTGAGAAAACCCTCCTCATCTCGCTGCGACCAGTACATGGACATGAGGTGGACGCCTCCAGCACGTTTGTCCTTGATGTTGCTGTAAAGCAAACTTTCCGTCCGGGTGGTCACGAACACGATTCCGTCTTTGTAAAAAACAGGACTGTATTCCAACTCGTCAGAGTTGACCCGTCGCTCATTGGTGAGCACAATGCGATCGTCGCCAAGGGCAATCTGCCCGTACAGGTTTGAAGCTGTCAGCGCAATTATCAGGTAGGCTAAAAGTGTGGTTACTTTTTTCATAATTCAAATTGGTAAAAACATGTCGTTCCTTCTTTTAGCAAATCTTGCACCGTATTGGGTGCAAACTTGTTAGCAGGCAGAAGCAAAACGACTAAAGTGTACGCTTAACTATTTGTAAATCAGCATTTTGGAATATGCAATTTGGTCAGCGCCACTTGGGGTTTGGCAAGCGATGCCGTTTATTTTTTCTTGAAGTATCGGGGGTTTTCAAGGTCTCCTTTTTCATCACGAAGGTCGTACCGGAGCAACAATTCTACCGAACCCGATTGGTATTTCTTGATTTTGGAAAGTGTGTAATCATAACCAAGTCCTGCTCCAAATTTCGGACTAACCTGGAAGAAAAGCAATCCGTCCATGCTTTCGACCACACTATCTCCGCCCGTTCTAGCCGTTACGCCTACGGTCAGTTTCTGAAGGTAGCGAATACTAAGGTTGAGGTCGAAGTCAATTGGTGCATGGTCCACCCATTTCACCATGAAATTGGGCATCAAATCAAGTTGCTCGCTCACTGGTATAATAGCACCCAGATTTGCGTAACGGTGGGGGGATTGCCGAGAAGTTATCCTTGCATTATCGTTCAGCCCAACGTCGTTGGGGTAAAGTTGCGGAGCGGATAACCCAAAGTAAAACAAGTTTTTGTAGGTGAGGTACGCACCTACACCCACATTGCCCACATATTTATCTTCAAACTTGTTTTCGTTGAGCGACGGGTCAAATTGAGAAACAGTTACTACCCTTGAATCATGGAAGTCAATTCCCAAGTACTCCAATGTGGCTTGTAGTCCCAAGCGCACGTTCAGGTCTTGTGTGATTTTCAGGTTGTAGGAGTAAGCCGCCGAGCCAAACCAAGCGTACGAAACGCCAATAGAATAGCGGGAAATCGTGCCGCCGATGCCCGCACGATCACGCATGATTGGCGATTGAAAGCTCAACACTTCCGAATAGGGAGCGCCTTCGAATCCAATCCATTGACTGCGGTGAAGTGCCGTAAACGATGGGGTATTGCGGCTTCCAACATAAGACGGATTGTACAACTGCTGGTTGTACATGAAATTAGTGTAATGCGGTTCCTGCTGAGCTGAAAGGCTGATGCCAAGCAGGAGAAATATGATGGTAAATAGATTTTTCATTGCTGTTGAGTTCGGTTTGAGAGTTTGAGGGTTTGAGGCATGAGCGTTTGAGCGTTGATTCTCAAATCCTCGGGCCTCAAACCCAAAATACTTTTTATCGGTAAATCATTACAAAACCCTTTTGCACTGGCGTATCGGGGTCACGTTGAAAAATAAAGAAGTACGTACCGTCTGGTAAATCTCTTCCATCGTGCGTCCCTTTCCAATCGTTGTTGTAACCTTTTGCATCGTAAACCAAGTCACCCCATTGGTTATAGACATAAACCGTATTCAATGGATATGCTCCACCCTCCACACAGGATATCACAAACTCGTCGTTTATGCCATCATCGTTGGGTGAAATAACCGTGGTAATGACGCACTGGTCTGGGTTGTAGTTGATTTGGAAGGTCACTTTGGCCCTACTGCACAAATCAGGACAGGCGTCGTAACAGATTTCATAAATGATAAAATCATTGCCCCAGAAGCCAGGGTTCGGCGTATAGGTATAAATGCTGTCATCGCCAAAATAGGTCACAATACCATTAGTTGCCTGTTGCAAAATATTGATAGTAAAAGGCTGGCCAACTTCATAAATATCCATAGCCAGCATGTTAAAGCCTTGTGGTTGATCTACGATACAAAGCACCAACTTGTCATTTGCTTCGAGCGTATCAGGCAAATTGACATTAACAGTCGCCGTATCTGTGCACCCGTTCACCGCCGCAACCACAGTGTAAATCCCGTTATTGGCATTGGACAAAGTGGTGTTTTGTGTAGTGGCAAAAAGCTGTGCACTCGGTTTGAACCAAGCATAGCTTGCATTGGCAATCGCACTGGCTTCCAGCGTCACCGTCGCCGTAGAACAATCGGCCATGGTTGACGATGCTGTGAGGCCATCAATTCCATCGCTGATGGTTAGTGTCGTGCTTCCAGAGCCGGTACAGCCTTGTGCGTTGGATGCAGACAGGAAGTATTTACCCGAAGTAGCGGAAGTGACATTGTTGAGCACCAAAGGATCGGCGTTGCTCAATACATTGTTGTTCGCATCTGTCCACTGAATATTCGATAGCCCAGTCAAAGCCGACGAAAGTGTGACAGACGAAGTACCATCAACACAATTCAAATCACCCACCACACTAATAGCAAGTACTGGCGATGGCGCAACGGTGACCGTAACCGTGGCCGTATCGGAATAGCAGCCATTGACGAAGGCAGAAAAACTGTAATCGTAGCTGCCAGGTCCATTTGGTGGCGTTACGCTAATTTGGTTGTTATTCTGACTGTTCGGCGGCACACCACTTCCTATCCAAAGATAATTCACCACACCGGTGTACTGCGTACCCACTAATGTGAACGAGCTTCCATCACAAATGGTACTGTCGCTAGCGCCCAACTGCGGCGGAGGTGGCGCAGCCGTGAAGGTCAATTGCGTACTAGCTGAACTGGTACAGCCAATCGCCGAAGAAGCTACGACAGTGTATGTACCAGTGTAGGCAGGCACTACGTTTTGCAAAACCACACTGTTGGTATTGCCGGGCAGTGGGCCAAATGGGCCGCCACTCCAATTCCAAGTAGTAGCACCGCTGCCAATGTCCATCAACGTAATATTACTACCACCGTCAACACACTGCGTTTCTCCAGTTACTGTTAAAACGATAGCCGGTGCGGCCTCCACGATAACCGACCATTCTGCAGTGTCGGAGACACAGCTACCTACGGTTACGTAGAAATGGTAAGTATAGCTTCCAGCTGCAGTTGGCTTTGGCTTGATAATCGGGTTGTTAATGCTTTGCAGCAATCCACTGCCAACTGCAGGAGTGGCATACCAGTGGTAAGTGACCCCGTTGCCACCATACAAAGTAGCATTGGTAATAGTGACATCACTACCTAAACATACGGTAGATGCATCGCCAAACAAAGTTGGCGGCGGCGGGCCAGTGCTTACCGTAACTTGCTCACAAGCAGTTGCGGAGCAGCCAAACAACGTCGTTGCTGTCACGCAGTAATTGCCCGAGTTATTCGGCGTCGGATTTGAAATGGTCTGAGTCTGGCCAATTGGGTTTCCGGGTGTGTTTGGGAAAGTCCAAGCCCAGTTGGTCACATTGGCCGTAGAAGTATTCTGTCCCGTGAGTACCAAAGGTTGGCCATTGGTTGTGCATAAAATATCGTCTGCATCAATCGAGACAACTGGCACCGCACTCACGTTGAGTTCTGTTGTGAATTGAATGTCGCAGTACGTGGTTGAAACCACCACGGTGTAAATACCGCTTTGGTTCAGTGCCGCATTCGTTATAGTGAAAATTGGCTGGTTGGAAACCTGGTTGCCACCAGTTGTCCAGGTGTAAGTAGCGCCTGGCAATGTGCCTACTGAAAACTCTACCGTGCCACCTTCACATACCAAGCCTTGCGAAACCGTCGCTGGTGCCACTTGCAAGTCCACCACATTTATCCCAAAGGAACAAGTAGAAGTGTTGCCGTAGTTGTCTGTCGCTTCAAAAGTCATCGTGGTCAAACCAACTGGAAAGGGGCTACCAGAAGACAACCCAGCGATTTGATTTACAGAAGCTACACCACAAGCATCCGTAGCCATCAGTGCAGCAAAATCAAGTTCGATATTGTCACAATCAACTTGCTGGCTGCCTGTTAAAAATCCATTCGGGTCGTCAATTGTAGCGCCGTCCACAGAGATGGAAATGCCAGCAGGGCAGTTGATGCTAGGTGGCAAGGTGTCCAAAACCGTGATATTCAATTCCTCCACTGTGATGTTGCCGTTGACATCCATCGCCACGTATTTCACCACATGCATGCCCACACCGAAAAAATCACCGGGAGCACCCCCACTTGGGCCAAACGTGTCAATACCGCAGTTGTCAATCGGATTGCTCGGTGGTATCCAGAAGACATTCGCTCCGCAATCGCTTGCGGAAGTGTACACCGTCAAATCAGCAGGAAAATTCGGAATGAATGGGAATTGGTTGTCCACTACTGTCACCGTAAAAGTACAGTTGGTAATGTTGCCAGCGGCATCGGTAGCTTCATACTCAATGGTGCTAATACCTTCAGGGAAAACTGGTCCGATGGGTGTTACAGGGCCAAAGTTTATCACGCCACAGTTGTCATCAGCCGTGGGTGTGACAAAATTAACCGTAGCTGAGCATTGGTTCAAATCGGTGTTCACAGGCGGTAGGTTGCCGGGGCAAGTGATTGTTGGTGGCTGCGTGTCGCTCACCGTTACAATGATTTCACATGTAGCCACATTGCCAACATTGTCCACGGCAGTGTAAGTTATTGTCGTATTCCCAATTGGGAAAAAGTCGCCGTTACCCGGCATTGTTTCTGTAAATGCAAGCAGGGAGCAGTTGTCCTGAGCATCTACGACAGGCCCAAAGGCGACCACTGCACCGCACTGGTTTGGGTCGTTCACCCTTGAAATAGAAGCACCGTTATTGCAATTGAGGAAAGTTGGTGGCTGGTTGTCAATCACCTCCAAAACATAGGTACAGGTGGAGGCATTGCCAGACATGTCCATTGCAGTCGCAACAATTGTATTGACGCCTACAGGTACCAAGGAGTCAACAGAAAAATTGTAGCTAATCCCAAGGTTAGGGCAGTTATCAGTAGCCAATGGCACTATCGTCCCAGTGAAAAGCAAGCCACATTCATTAGTGGAGCTGTTCATCGTAACGGTGTCGGTCGGGCAGTTGGTGAAAACGGGGAGTTCCGTATCATTCACCTGTACGGTCGTTGAACAACTTACCGTGTCGCCGAGCGTGCTGACAGCGAAGAAAGTCACCGTAGTCAAACCGCCATTATAGCCGCCACTGGCATCCAAGCCAAGGCCATTGCCGATGGTTGTACCACTTTTTTGATAGAAAGAAGTTTGCACGGAGGCTGATGGCTGTGCATCAGCGGTTACACCACTGACAAGTGCACCACAGATTCCTGGGTCGTTGTCAACAGTTTGAGCCGGGGAGCAGGTAATGGCAAGTGTCACGTCTTCTTCAATCGTAACATCAAAAGAACAGGAGCCAACATTGCCTGCATCATCCACTCCGAAATAGGTAACAGTGGTGGTGCCGACCGGGAAGGCCGCGCCGCTAGCATCAATGCCGTTGCCACCTCCCGAAGGTATTGCACCCGTAAAATGATAGTAACTGGTATCAACCGGGTTCGTGCAATTGTCGCCGATAAAGAAAAGGTAAATATCATTTACCAAGGTATCAACTGTTCCTACTGGCACCAAAACGGTCGTGTCACCAGGACAATCGAGGGTAGGATTTTCACCATCGAACACTGTCACGACGAATGAACAGGTATCCATGTTTCCACTTGGGTCTTCAACAATGCAAACCACCGTCGAGTCACCAATCGGGAACGTCGTGCCAGATGGTGGTATGCAAGTAATGGTGACGTTCGGGCAGTTGTCCACTACTGTAGGCGCAGCCCATGTGACCACTGCTGTGCAGTTGCCAAGGTCGGTTGCTTGTGAAGTATCAGCGGGACATGTTATTACCGGCGGAATGGTATCGTTCACCATTATTATTATCTGGCAGGTATTAGCATTGCCACTCATGTCGGTAGCCGTGAAAGTCACTGTGGTGGAGCCAACTGGAAACTCGTCGTTTGCAGGGCCATCATCAGTAATGGAGGCTGTGCTGCAATTGTCCGTGGCAGAAGCAGCAGGTAAAATGAAGGTGGCAAAACATGCCGCTGAATCTATGTCCAGCGTATCATTCGCAGGACAAGTTATCATAGGAGGAATGGTATCCTGAATCGTAACTTGGAAAGTGCAGGTATCCATCAAGCCAGCCAAATCGGTTGCAATCAACATCACCTCAGTGGTGTCTGTGATGACTGTCCCAGCTAGCGGCATTTGCGTGATGACAATATCAATGGTATCTGTGCAATTATCAGCCACAATACCCAGCGAGGTGTAGTCGGGCAAAATTGCTTCGCAATTAGCGTCAGCAAATACCACTTGGTTAGCCGGGCAAATGACAGAAGGCGGCAGCGTATCCGTTAATACCACTTGAAACATGCAGGTATCCGTCAACCCAGCTTCGTCCGTTGCTATCAGCATCACATCGGTTGTGTCCGAAATGACCGTGCCAGCCACAGGTACTTGCGTAATGATGATGTCCACCGGAGCCGAGCAGTTGTCAGTTGCAATGCCCAGAGAAGTATAGTCTGGGAGCATCGCTTCACAATTGGCATCTGTCGCCAAAGTCTGGTCACTTGGACAGGTGATGCTCGGTGGAATGGTGTCAAACAATGTCACCTGAAAATAGCAGGTGTCCATCAAACCAGCTTCGTCCATTGCTATCAACATCACGTCGGTCGTGTCCGAAATGACCGTACCAGCCACAGGGAACTGTGTAATGATGATGTCCATCGGAGCCGAGCAGTTGTCGGTCGCAGTGCCCATCGAAGTATAGTCTGGAAGCATCGCTTCGCAATTGGCATCCGTCGCCAAAGTCTGGTCACTTGGACAAGTGATGACTGGTGCGATGGTGTCTGGCTGTACCGAAACAATTCCATCAATAAAGGCATAATCGCCAGGGCCTAAGATTCCACTAGTGGTGGATAACTCGATATTAAAGCCTGGAACGTTGGCAAAAACCACCGTGTCAGGAAGCTCATTTTCATCCAAAATTTTATAATGAAGGGTAAAAATGACGGTGCTATCTGGCAAGTCTTCACCCAACATTCCATCTGAATCAAACCAAGAGAAACGGAATTCGCCAGTTGGAGCATTGGTGTCGTTGTAAAGGGCCGTGAAGTGGCCTGTTGTGTTAATGCTATCGGTATAGCCTGTGTAATCCAGCACAAGTTCATCCCAAACAAGCGCAAATTGCCCGCTTGTCATCTGGATGAAATTTTTGACCCGAACTGGAATGTCAACCAACGTATCGTGGCACATGATTGCCACATCATCTGCAGTAATCAGTAATGCATTGGGGTTTAGAGCAGGCGGGTTAACTGTCACCGTGAAAGAGCAGGGCAAAGAAGGATTGCCCGCAGCATCAGTTGCCGTACAAGTGACGGTCGTGGCTCCAATTAGGAACATACTTCCCGAAGCCGGGCTGCAAACTGCAGCTGCCGATGGGTTGTCACAGTTGTCCATTACGGTTGGTGCCATGAAGTTCACGACCATGGATGGCTGCCCAATAGCAGCTGTCATTGTAACATCTCCTGGACAAGTGATAGTAGGCGGCACAGTGTCATCCAGGGTTACGCTTCCCGAATTGAGTACAATGTTGCCATTCGGAATTATGCCCGATAAGGAAGTAACTTCCATCACAAAACCTGGTACACTACCAAAATTAATGTCCGTGTAGTTGTCGGTTACGTAATCGCCAACAACCGTGAAATTTATGGTAAAAAGGATTTGAGAGCCAACTGGTGGGCCGGTAGAAGTGTAGCCAAGCGGCAGGATGGCGTCAAACCAAGAAAAGCGGAGCTCTCCAGTGGGTGCGTTTACAGTATTGTAAAGCGCTGATGGTGGCATGTTGTTGGACACGCTCACGAATTGGACTACATCGGGATCCCATGTTATACCAAACTGGGCCGAGGTTATGTCAATGAAATTGCTTACAGAGACGTCAATGCTGACTGTCCCATTGTCGCAAACAATTGCATCTTCTCCTGAAATTGTCAATTGTGCATCGGTCGTGGGCAGCCAGGCAAGAAAGGAGGTAATCAGTAATGGAAAAAGTTTTTTCATGTCTTGCGGTTGAGGATGGTTTCTTTAATCGATTTTTGGATTGGGGCCAAATTGTTTAGAAACACATCCCGAAGGCCCTTCCGCCACTTTAGGAGGAAGAACAATTTCGGGTTTTATAGTGGACATTCTGCGCATTTAGCGCAGCAATAAACAAAAAAACAGGCAG
>JAHEAS010000401.1 GCA_024642645.1 Saprospirales bacterium
CCCACAGCCATTGGAATAAAAAAATGACTACACCCGCAAAACTTAGCAGCTCGTGGAGCGCCCCACCAAGGCGTTGCCACCGATTAAGTTCACTTTTTTTGAACAACCTCCTCACACGCCAGCCGAGCCAAATCAGGAATACTGCCAATAGCAAATACACGCCTGCAAATGGCAGCCAGCCGTCCAATAAACGAAACATGGCCCTCACGCCCTGAAAGAGACCTCGGCTATAAAAACGTTCCACAAAGGAAGCAGGCATGAGCCAGCCGAGTAACAAGGTGAGCAGCCCGAGTGCGATTCCAATGTTCTTGGGACTTGATAGAAATTTACGATAGTTCAAATTAGGATGGGTTGTGGATGAAAAACTTTTGCAAATTTGC
This sequence comes from Saprospirales bacterium, assembly GCA_024642645.1. Taxonomy (GTDB): domain Bacteria; phylum Bacteroidota; class Bacteroidia; order Chitinophagales; family Saprospiraceae; genus UBA6168. The sequence goes on from JAHEAS010000401.1 coordinate 381, forward strand.
GGCAAATCAAAGACACCACGTTCAAAAATCCATTATGAAAATCCGCTTTGCAATTTTTAGCCAAATAACAGCCTTGCTGTTTGTGCTTGTTTCCCTCGCTGCCTGCAGCAGCGACCAGTCTCAGTCTAATGCCAACGAGGCCGCTCTACCTCACAACATGGAGCAGTCCGGAAACATGACCGAAGCCGAATCGAGCGAGCTGGCAGCCGCTCAGGGCAAGGAAGCCACATTGGTAGATGCCGCCACACTCGTGTCCAGCATTAAGACCGATACAAGTGCCCTTCTCGTCGTGAGTTTCTGGAAGACCAACTGCCTCAAATGCATTGAGCTGCAGCAGGCGTTGCAAGCCTTGCAGAACAAGAGCGGCGAAAGAAAACTGCGGCTCCTTTCCGTAAACCTCGACGACGAATCCATGACCAAAGGCGTTAACCTTGTGCTGCGCAAAGCAGGCATCGCCGCTGAGGTAGTCCAGATAAAGGCCAACGACGGCAAGTGGCGCAACGAAATTTCTGGCGGCTGGAAGGGCAATCTTCCTGCCCTTTTCATCAAAACCAAAGACGGCATCAAGCAATTCCACACCCGTGACCTGACAAAGGAGGAACTTGGAGCGATGCTGGAACCTTTACTTTTGTGAGGATTTGAAAATACGAGGATTTGAGGATTCGATGAGGTCCATTGTCAAATCCTCACATCTTCAAATCCTCAAATCCTCAATATCATGAAATACCGCACCCTCGGCCGCACAGGCTTCAAAATCTCAGAAATCGGCTACGGCATGTGGGGCTTGGCTGGCTGGAAAGACACCAACCCACAGGAAGTTCAGCATTCGCTCGACCGATCGGTCGAACTTGGCCTCAATTTTTTTGATACCGCTTGGGCCTATGGCGATGGACTCAGCGAGCGCATCCTCGGTGACTTGGTAAAAAAACACCCTGACAAGCAGCTCTACCTCGCCTCCAAGATTCCACCAAAGAACCGCAAATGGCCCTCCAATCCGGAGTTCTCGATGGACGAGGTATTTACTCCAGCATATATCACCGAATACGTCGAGCATAGCTTGCAGAACTTAGGCGTCGAGCAGCTCGACCTCATGCAGTTCCACGTCTGGGAGGATGCCTGGTATGACCGTGACGAATGGAAAGAAACCATTGCGAAGCTAACCAAGGAAGGCAAGGTCGCCCACTGGGGCATCAGCATCAACCGCTGGGAACCTGACAACAGCTTGCAGACGCTCCGCACGGGGTTAATTGACACCGTGCAGGTCATCTACAACATCTTCGACCAGAATCCGGAGGACAACCTCTTCCCTCTCTGCCGGGAGCTGAACATCGGCGTCATCGCCCGTGTCCCTTTCGATGAGGGCACCTTGACAGGAACCATGACCAAAGACATGACCTTCCCACCCGGCGATTGGCGTGGCACTTACTTCGTAAAGGAAAACCTAGAATCTAGTGTCGACCATGCAGAAGCACTCCGCCCCCTCATCCCTCCCCGCATGACGATGCCGGAAATGGCCATTCGTTTTATCCTTAGCAACCATGACGTGGCCACCACGATACCGGGCATGCGGAAGCTGCGCCATGTTGAGGCGAACATTGGTTGCAGTGATGGGATTGGACTGAAATACGATACGCTGTTTGAACTTAAGAAGCACCGGTGGGACAGGGTACCGACGAGCTGGAGTCAGTGAAATGGAATAGCACACTGATTAAGATGGACATTTCGGATTTATTCTGATTCAATCTGTAATGTCTGCCTTAATCAGTGTGCCTTTAACAGTTCTAAAAACTGCTTAACATATCCTGCCTAAATGTCCACTCAGGCGTATTCAATTTCTCTCCAAAATCTGCACTGTACCAAGGACTCATGGCCGAATCATTCGGGTTTTTCAAAACATGAATCTCCTGTGCTGGCATATAGCTCTGGGCGAGCATAAAAACCTTTTCACCTGTGCTTTCTTTCACCGCCACGTCCACCACAATGACCGCATGGCCGGGGCTGCCACCTTGAATGAATACGTCCCCGATTTCAAGATTTTTCAATTGTTTGGGCTTCAATTCTTTGGACAAGGAAAGCGTTCCGGCATACATGAAAACCAAGTCGAGGTATTTTCGAAAAGACTCGTAACTCGTTGAAATCGAGCTGGTTGCGTACCATGTTGTGCGGTTGCCTTCAATTTTTACTCGCTGGCCTTGCCGCCATTTTGCATATTCGGCATTGAAGCCATTTGTGAAGTTGAAATGCAGTTGCGCATATTGTTTTTGGGCAAACAAATGCTCCGCCCGCAAGCGCATGACCGCATCGGCACATTGCTGAAGGTCTCTGTCGCCAGTATCCATGTCCACCACAGCGGCGTGGACGGATTGGCGGGATTTGAGACTTCCGTCATAAAGATGAACTTGGGCATCAGCTGGTTTCAGTGGTAGGTTGCGAAGATATGTGGCAAATGAGTTGGCTGGGACTTCTTTCCTGACGTATCCATGGGGTGGCTGGAATCTTGTGGCAATGGTTGCTCCTTCTGTGGTTTCTCCTTGCTGCGGTACAATGATGGATACCTTATCAGGCTGACTTTGCGGAGTTTGGCAACCACCAACGACATGTAAAAATGGGATAGTGAAGCTTAGGATTAATTTCATCATGCTCATTCAACGTTTTGTTGAATGAGCCAATTATGTTGAGCATAGCACACAGATTGAACAGGTTTTTACAGATAAAATCAGTGTGAATCAATCTAATCCGTTAAATCTGTGTCCCATTAAGTCACGCCAGTTTAGCTAGCCCCTCCTCCAAAATCCGCATCTTTTCCTGCCCATCTGCCAGCTTCTTCCGCTCAGCGTCAATCACGGCAGCAGGCGCACCGCCCACGAATTTTTCATTGGAAAGTTTCTTCTCCACACTGGCCACAAAGCCACGGTAGTAATCTAATTCTTTTGAGATGCGCTCCCGTTCGGCAGCCACATCAATCTGGATGTTCATTTCGAGGAAATACTTCTCCGTGCCGGAAAGCAACGAAACCGTGCCCGCTGGCTCCTCGTCCGTGAAGCTCAATTCGCTCAGGTTGCCCATTTTTTGAACCATCCCAGCGAGGCCTTCCAGCGCAAACATGGCTTTTGTGCTAGGCAGGTTTTGGGCAAACAAGCGCAGGCTTTCCTTTGGTGAAATACCCTTGGAACTGCGTGCCTCCCTGATTTTTGTTATCAAATCCTTGGCCTTGTCCACCTTCTGAATCATGGCCTTGTCCACCCGACCAGCGGTTGGGTAAGCAGCCACGACACAGTCGTTTCCAGCCTTCCGGTCACGAAGCTGGTGCCAGATTTCTTCCGTCACAAACGGCATAAACGGGTGTAGCGCAGCCATCATTTTTTCAAAAATATTGATGGTCGCCTCGTATGTTTGGTGGTCAATCGGCTCGCTGGTGCCGTCCTCGTTGAAGGCAGGTTTGATGATTTCGAGGTAAAACGAGCAGAAGTCATCCCAAATGGTTTGGTACAGGCTCATTAGTACATCGCCGAGGCGGTAGGTGGTGAAATTGGCCTCCACTTCGGCCAGCGTCTGGTCGAATTTATCCTTTATCCAAGCCACGGCGAGAGCGTTCACCTCAGGCTGTTCAACGTCCGATTTTTCCCAGCCCTTGATGAGCCGTAGGGCGTTCCACATTTTATTGCAAAAATTGCGGCCCTGCTCGCAGAGCTTGCTTTCGTTCAGCACCGACTTGGTCACTGGGTCAATCGGCGCATCGAAGATTATATCGTTACCTGCCGAACCGGAGAGCAACATGCCGAAACGCACACCGTCAGCGCCATAGTTTTCGATAAGTTCCAGCGCGTCCGGAGAATTGCCGAGCGACTTCGACATCTTGCGGCGCTTACTGTCTCGAACCATTCCAGTGAAATACACTTCATGGAACGGCATTTTGCCGTTCAAATCCTTACCCAACAGCTCCTCTGAC
>JAHEAS010000402.1 GCA_024642645.1 Saprospirales bacterium
ACGGGGTGGTGAAGCTGGACGAGCGTTATGTTTTGGTGGATGAAGATCAGCTCATTTCCTTGTTTGAAAAACTAGAAGAACCGCCACAGCTCGACTTTGTGGAAGCACTGCATGCACTTTTCACGAAACGGTATCGTGGGGCGAAAATCGGCCTCACCCAAGATGCTGAGGACCATCTGCAAAGCTTCCTGACGCCAAGAGAGGTAATGTTGCCCAAGCGCCTGAATGCCGAGCTGCTGGACTACCAACTTTCAGGCTACGACTGGCTGATGAAAAACGCCCGGCATGGCTTCGGCAGCCTGCTCGCCGACGAAGTTGGGCTTGGCAAAACGGTACAAGTCATCGCTGCTTTGCTCAAGTTCAAGGAGGAAGGTCTGTTGGAATTGGGCAAGGTGCTCATCATTTCGCCAGCTTCGATGTTGGCTAGTTGGCAAATTAAGTTGCACCAACTAGCCCCAACGCTTGTTACCGCCGTCTATCATGGCACTAAGCGCCCACTCGATATCACTGCACCAGATGTCATCGTCACCTCTTATGAAACGGCCAACGGAGAAGCAGAGCTGCTGGAAAAAATGCCGTGGTACTGTATTGTGGCGGACGAGGCGCAATGGGTCAGCGATGCTGGTGTGGAAGACGACGGTCTGAAATCATTGCCCGCTACGGTGCGTATCGGCATTATCGGGCGGTTTATCGAGCACCGGCTGAACGAACTTTGGAGCATCATGGACTTCCTCAACCACGACTACCTTGGCTCGCGGAAGCAGTTTATGAGCCAGTACGAGCACCCTATTCTTCGGGAACACGACCAGCGAAGGTCAGCGCTGTTGAGTAAAATAGTCGCTCCATTCATGCTGCGCCGACTGAAGACCGACAAAGAGGTAGCGCCAGCACTTCCGCCACAGCTCAAAAGCGATGCGTATGCCATGCTTTCAGCGGCACAGGAGGAGATGTACAGCCACCTAGTGCAGCGCGACATGAAGTTGATGTTGGAGGAAAAAGAGGCCCAGCGTCGGCAAACGATTGTATTGGCCTTTGTAAAGGATTTGCGAAAAATATGCAACCACCCCTACCAGTTTTCGAGGACGGGCTCTAAAGTGCCACGGCTTTCTGGCAAGGCCCAACTCTTGCTCAGCCTACTGGAAAACAATTATGAAAACGGGGAAAAGACCTTGATTCTGACCCAATTCCCTGAAACGGGCGAAATTCTCACGAAAGCTATCAAAGACGCTTTTGGCAAAGAGCCGCTCTTTATTCATGACGCCCTGAGCATGGTCCAGCGAGACGAATTGGTTTTTGCTTTCCAAAAAAATCCTGTGTTTGATACCCTGGTAATGGTGGCAACGCCCACGCACGCCGGGCAGAGCCTCACCGCTGCCACTAGCGTCATCCTTTTCGACCGCTGGTGGAATCCTGCCATGGAGGCGCAGTTGGTGGAGCGTGCGAGCCGTATCAGCCAATCGAAGACAGCCCTGCTATGGCGGCTCACTACTGCTTTCACCTTTGAGGAACGGCTGGATGAATTGTTGCGAAGCAACAAGGAACTACAGCAACTCACCCTGGCTGCCGGTGAAAACTGGATCGGCGAACTGACTGTGGCGGAATTGGAATGGGTGTTTGGCTGAGCGCCATTCAGACCTACTTCTTCGGCTTGTACTTCGATTTATCCATGATAAACTGTGCATCCGATATTGCCATCAACTGCTCCATCGTGGTCTTCGGATTTTTCTCCATGTAGGCTTTGACGATTTGCCAGCCGAGCCAGTTGGCAGTGCGGCCAGGCGCTTCTTCCGGCATGCCAGGCGAGTCAGGACTGGGCTCCACGAATTTGCGGTAGGTGTTGTAATCGGTGGAGTACAACAGTTTTTCAGAGAAAAAATAAGCCCAGATGTTCGCCTCGTTTTGTTGGCACCAATCCATTTGCTTTTGTGAAAACTCCAGCCGCACACTGTCAGGCGCATTGGGCAGCAGGTGGTCGAGGATGTAGAGCTCCTTGCCATTGTGAATCATGTGGTCGAGCATCCGGTTGCCTTTTGCAGGGCCGAGCAGGTCTTGGGCCAACAGTCGCATGGATTTTGAGACGATATGTTCCCTGTTGAAAGTGCGGGTGAGGTACTGTGAGAAGTTGGGGTTTTCGGGGCTGATGGCCAGGTACGGGTATTTTTCACCGAGGTAAAAATCGAGGCCCACGCCAATGGAATTTTCACCATAAAGAAACCCGCCGATGGTGTATTCAGACAAATAGGTGACGACCTCGCCGGACAGTGGCTGTGTGGGAAAGTAGTATTTGAACAAGCGGAATGCCTGCTGAAAATCCTTTTCCAGCCATTTCAAATCGGGGTAAACAACTTGACATGTATCGTACAATTTGCGAACAGCAGGGTGTGAGACAAAGCCGCTGATGTATTTTTCGTGACCCTCTGGGGCAATCGTCGAGTCGTTGGAGCCGAGCACCTGTCCAAAGAAAATGGGCGCAAATTCGGGGTATTTTTCTTCCAACGCCGCTAAACCTGGGGCTATGTCGTTGGTATCTAGGGCAAAAAGGTCTTGGTCGAAGCGCTTGATTTTGACGTCCACCTTGATGTCGGAAACATCTGGAATATCTTTACCTTTGCCACATTCGCAGGCATTTACACAGAGAAAAATTGCGAAGAGAAGAAATAGGCCGTTTCTAACGTTCATAGATTGTATTGTTGAAATTGCTGTATTGTCTTATTGTTAAAAGTGCCAAAAACAATTCAACAATAAAGCAATGCAACAATTTTAAAAGCTAACCAAAAACAAAAGTAGATGAAAAAAATTGTTGCAATCGCCACCTTTTTTGCGTTCCTGTCGAGCGTAACCATTGCCCAGCAAACTGACCTCCGGTTGGGTTTTCAAGTCAGTCCAACCTTTTCATGGATGACGACCGACGACAACGAAATAAACAATAACGGTACAAACCTTGGACTAAAACTCGGCGCTCGCGGCGAAGTTTTTTTTCGGGATAACTATGCTTTCCTTATCGGCTTGGGCTTTGCCTTTAACACTGGCGGGCAGTTGCTGCACAATCAGTTCTCCGATGCGTGGCAGCGGTCGGATATCCCGAATGGCGTTATTGTGCCGTTCCCTGCTGGAACTGACCTGCGTTACAACCTCCAATATGTAGAGATTCCGTTTGGCCTGAAATTTCGGACCAATGAAATCGGGTACATGCGGTATTATGCCGAATTGCCCGTCATTACACTCGGATTCAAGTCGCAGGCACGTGGACAAGTGACTTACACCAGTATCAAGGAGGATAAAATTGACATCAAAAAGGAAGTAACACCACTTGCGCTATCTTGGGGCATAGGCGGTGGTATTGAGTATAGCGTAAGTGATGGTACGTCGTTGATTGGTGGGGTCAGCTTTCAGCGTGGCTTTACGGATGTCACGAAAAACTATAAATCTAAAAACGGTGCGGATCCGGTGAATGAGAAAGCGACCATCAGTTCCGTCATCATCCATTTGGGTGTGATGTTTTAATAAAAATGATTGCCAAAAAGGCCCTTGTCATAAGTTGGCAAGGGCCTTTCTTCATTAATGAACAAAGGGAAACCAACGATGAACGAAGAAAAACTCAACCTGTACTACGACAAGGTCATTGACTTTGCCGTCACTTTTGCGCCCAAGCTGGCGGGTGCAATTATCGCCATAGCCGTTGGGTTTTGGTTGATAAAAAAGCTGATGAAGCTGTTCACCCTGTCGCTCGAAAAAGCAAATTTCAGCAAGGAAGTAGCGCCGTTCCTGGTGTCTTTTACAGGCATTGCTTTGAAAATATTCGTCCTGCTGGCAGCAGCGGGTATCGTTGGTATTGAGACTACTTCTATTTTTGGCATACTGGCGGCAGCGGGTTTCGCTGTTGGCTTCGCCCTGCAGGGCAGCCTCAGCAATTTTGCCGCAGGCATCCTCATCATGGTGTTCAAGCCCTACAAAGTGGACGACATGGTGGAGGTAAATGGCAAGTTCGGCAAGGTGGACGAAATCCATATTTTCAATACCATCCTCACCACGCCCGGCCTGAAAACCCTTATTATTCCGAACGGGAAGGTCATTGACGACACCATCACCAACTTCTCCGCCAAGGGCGCCATCCGCATCGAGCTGAACGTGTCCATGCCCTACGTGGAGAGTTTTCCGAAGGTGAAACAAGTGGTGATGGAGGCCTTGGAAACCGTGCCGTTGGTGCTAAAACCCCTGCCCCCGAAATAGGCATCGAACGCTTTGACAGCCACAATATCCTCTTGGCAGTACGTCCTTATGTGAAACCCGACGATTACTGGGAGGGCATTTTCGAAGTGCACAAGGCA
>JAHEAS010000403.1 GCA_024642645.1 Saprospirales bacterium
GTCGGCAGCGATTTGTTCCCTAATTTCTGGGTGAAAAATCTCGGCACCGCCGCCAGGGATGCTGTCCAAGCCTGAATCTTTCATCAATTTCATGCCCTCGGCGTAGTCGATTTTGGCCTTCTTGAAAATATAGTGGTACTCGACGGGTGTTAGTGCCTTCACGTGCAGTTCGGGTCGGTGTTTTTTGATGGCAGTGAAGAAATCAGCGTAGAACTTAACATCGTATTGCGGCAGCACACCCCCGACGATATGCACTTCCGTCACGGGTTGACCGTCGTACTTTTTCACAATGTCCATCATGTCCTCCATGGTATATTCCCAGCCTTCGCCCCGTTTTTTTATCATTCGGGAATAAGAGCAAAACTTGCAGTCATACACGCAGACGTTCGTCGGTTCGATATGGAAATTGCGGTTGAAATAAGTATTGTCGCCATGTTTGCGCTCACGGACATGATTGGCGAGTGCACCCACGAAGCCAAGGCTGCCCTCCTGATAGAGCAGCAAACCCTCGTCGGAGGTGACGCGTTCGTTGTCAAAAACTTTCTTCGCAATATTGCGGAGCGGCTGGCTTAGGTTGGGGTCGTTGAGCAGAAACTCAATTTTTAGTTGCTTCGTCATGTAAATATGCATTTTTGCGAGCGTAAAGGTAACAGTTTAGTTAACTTTCAGTTTTTGTTGAAACATGATTTTTAAATGAACTTTTGAAGTTAAATAAACACGGAGGCACAGAGCGGCACGAGTTAAGAGGCCTTGTGTATCTCTGTGTCTCCGTGCCGCTGTGTTGAAAAAATGCCAAGTTCCGTTTCCATCCTCATCCCAATCTACAATTTCGACGTCAGGCCGCTGGTCAATGACCTGCACGGCCAGTGTGAAGCAGCGGGAATTGGCTACGAAATCCTTTGCCTTGACGATGGTTCGACGCCCGATTTTAAGCAAAAAAACAAGGAAATCTGGAAACGACCCAATGTCATTTACCGGGAAATGCCGCAGAACTTGGGCCGTTCTGCCATCCGAAATGCACTCGGTAAAGCTGCCCGGTTCGAATTCTTGCTGTTCATGGACTGCGACAGCCGGGTTGTTTCCCCGCTTTTTATCCAAGATTACCTGTACCATGCTGCCCCTGACTACCTGTTATACGGTGGCCGTTGTTATGCTGACCAGCCGCCTGCCGATTCAGCCTTGCTTTTTCATTGGTATTATGGCCGCCAGCGGGAGCAAAGCACTGCAGCCGCTCGCAGCCGCTCGCCATACCATAGTTTCATGACCAATAATTTCTTAGTTCCGAAGGCCATTTTCCTCGATATTCAGTTCGATGAAACGCTGCTGCAATATGGCCATGAGGACACGCTTTTTGGGATGGAATTGGCGGTAAGGCAGGTGCCGATTTTGCATATTGACAATCCGTTGGAGCATATTGGCCTTGAATCGGTGTCGTCTTTTTTAAGGAAAACGGAACAGGGTATTGAGAATTTGGTGCAGTTGAACAGGGCAGGGAAGAGGATTGAAACCAAGCTTTTGAAAACGCAAGCGTCAGTTGAAAAATGGGGTTTAGCATTGCCAATCAAGTGGGCATTTTCGATTTTTAAAACATTGATGGTCAGGCAATTAAATTCAGTAAAGCCGAGATTATGGCTTTTTGATTTTTATAAATTGGGGATGATTTTAGTCAAACGGGATAAAACCGAGCCTTAATCTGATTATCTTCTACATATTAATCAGATTATTTCACTAAACTTTGAGTCATGAAAACAAGAAATTTATTGCTCCTTGCCTTTTACTAAGCGTCACATTCACTTACGCTCAAACATACTTTGGCGGCATCATCATCGGCGGTACGGCTGGCTTTGATGTGCAGTTTGAAAAACCTGATAATGCTATCTCCATTGACCTTCAACCGCAGCTCTGATTTTTTATACTAAACAACATAGCCATTGGCGGCGACCTCACCATTGCCAAGAACCAAGTGGGCGATATTTCAACGAATACTTTTGGCATCTCGCCATTTGAGAGGTATTATTTTGGCGAAGGGGGAACCAAGGTTTTTATCCAAGCACAAGCAGGCTATCTGACCAGAAAGGTAGATTTTGGGTGCTGGGATGACTCGACCAACAAGGGTAGCATGATACAAGTTGGCCCTGGCGTGGCCTTTTTCCTGAATGACCATGTGGCCCTGGAAGGGATTTTGGCTTACAGCAAATCGGGCGGAGATTTCGATACCAGCCACTTGGGGCTTAGGTTTAGTATTCATGCATACCTTGGCGGAAACTGATTTAGCCAAAATACTTGGTTGTGGCTTCAAAGGTGAACCATGCTGTGTTTCAAATTCTTAAGAAATAATACAGGATTTATCAGGCTCATGGGCGGAAATGTGGCAGGTGACGAATTTGTTTTCTATCTTCAACTATTGAGGCTACCATCCATTTTTGTCAATCTATGGAAGGTAAGTGCTTGTTTATCAAGGCTTTAATGGACTGTCAGTTTGCGTAAATCTGAAGAGGGATAAAGTTAGTCGAAGGGCATTTCAAAATAACAAACCCCCGAAACTTCAAATTCAATTTTGGCAATTTCACTCAAAAGTATTGTAGAACCCATATTTATCCTTAAATTTGCAACTCCCTTGAAGGACAAACAGAAAAATGTTCTTCCTTTAAATTACCCATCCTCCACTAATTACCCCTCGCAATATTATCGCTGTTCGTTAATGCAGGCGTCCAATTCATTTGGCCTGGAAGGTGTTTTTAACACAACATTTAGATACTGTTCAGTTCGGTCTCAATAGCTCACCTACAAGTTCGTATTTCATCGCCATCGGCAATTCGTTCCCCTGAATTTCGCCGTTGAATTTTTCAATAGATTATTAACCAAAACACTATGTTCAAACAAACTTACTTGACCATTCTATGTCTATGCCTGTGGGCAGGCATATTTGCACAAACCAGTTACATTGGCCCTGCTGGTGGTGACTGGTTCATCGCCGCTAACTGGAACAACGGCTTGCCAGCAAATGGCAACAACGCGCTTATCGGGGGCGGGAACACCGTTTTGATAAATGGCCCATTGACGGTGGATTTTACCATAGAAAACTATGGCGAAATTTCAATCTCTGCCGATATTACCAACAACGGAAATATGCTCAATGATGGTGCAATGAGCTTTTCCACAACGGCCAACCTGGAAAATTTTGGCTCGTTTCAGAACAGTGGGACTGCCATTTTTACGGGTTCATCCACGTTCAATAACAACCCAGGAGCAGTGCTCATCAACAGCGGCAGTTTCACCCTGGAAACTTTGCTCGATAACAAGGGCGAGCTCACAAACAACGGTATGTTCGAAGCAGACGCCGGTACACTACTTACTCAAGGAGCTTTCAACAACAACAAAACCTTGAACACACAGCGTTTAGTCATCCTTTCGAGCAGCACTTTTACGAATAATTTCGGTGCCAATCTTAACGTAAATGATACGGGTGATGGCATTCTAATCCAAGGTGTTTTGAACAATTTCGGAACCATCACCAACGATGGCAACCTGGTAATTGAAAATATCCTGTCCAATGTCGGTTTACTCGTAAGCCAGGGTGATATTGAAATAATGCCTGGTACACAATTGATTAATAATGGTACGTTGGAAAACAAAGGAATCATCACCAATAAAGGTGAGCTCATTAATGGGTTCTTGATTGTCAACGAAGGGTTTATTAACTGTTTTGGGCAGTTTACAAACAACAATGAGCTTAGAAACAAACCGAATAGCAAGGTCATCATTCGTCCGGGGAGTACAATGGAAATGAATTTTGGCGCAAAAATCGAGAACGAAGGGATTTTCGATAACCGTGGTGCCATTATCAGTATGGGCAATATTTTCAACAGAAATGCTGGCGAATTCGTCAATTCTGGAAGCTTGCAAAACAGGAATGGTTCTTTAGTAAGCAATGAGGGATTGTTCACCAACAACGGAAGCACATCAGTTGAAAACATCTTTGACAACAACGCCTCACTGGTAAACAAAGGCTCATTTGAAATAAACGCAGGTGGAGTTTTCACCAATAAAAGTGTTTTCCAAAATCTTAATGGCGCCAACTTTACCATCAACCAGGATTTCTTTAACACCTCCACAGGACTCGTCATCAACGAAGGCACCTTCACCATCCTCGTTAGAGCCAGCATTGATGGCACTTTCACGAACAACAACATTATTGACAATCAGGGTGATATGACCATCCTGGCCGACGGCTTGCTGACGAACATCGGAGACTTGAACCAGAACAGTGGCAACCTTATGAATGAAGGTACGCTCGAAAACATTGGTTCGTTGCTATCCGATG
>JAHEAS010000404.1 GCA_024642645.1 Saprospirales bacterium
TATGGTTTGTGCCAAAGCATGGCGCACCCGCTTGTCCGAGAGCTTCGGGTTGCGGTTTTGCATGGCGGTGTAGAAGTAAATATAGGTCGGCGGCGTTAAGAAATTGTAGATTTTTTGCACAAAATCCACGTTGCGAAGTTCGGTGAACTGCTTGGCGTCGAGTTCGGCGGCAAAGTCCACGCTTTCGTCCTTGATGGCGGCGATAGCGGCCACCTGGTCTTCGATGGGCAGGAAGACGATGGTGTCGGGGTAGGCTTGCAGCAGCGGGTACTGCCCAGCTAGTTTTTCGCCCCACCAGTTTTTCTTTTTGGCCAAAACGACCCGCTGGCCATCCACCCACTCGGCGAGTTGGTAAGGGCCAGAACCAAAATTAACCTCACGGGCCAGCTTCGGCGCTGTGTATGCATCGGCAAACTGTTGGAGCGCTGGGTCGGCTGACAGCTCGGCTGCTTTGGCGGGGTCGGTGAGGTCGTGCAGGCTGAATTTTTTCATCAGTCCGCCCTCGTCGTACACATGCTCGCACAGCACGGCCAGCGAGGAAATGGCCTCCATGTTGAGGAAGTATTTTTTGCTGGCAATGATGGTGAACTGCTTCGGGTTGGTCTCGTCCACCTTGATGTCCCGCACGAATTCCACGTAGCCGAGGTAGCGCTGCGTGGGCATTTTTGGGTTAAAAAGCGCCTTGAGCGTAAATTCATAGTCGTGGCCAGTGACGGGCTTGTCGTCGTCCCAAGTCGCCTCCGGCAATATTTCGTAAGTAAAACTTTGGCCTCCGGCAAATTCACCCTCGGTAATGTCCTGCGCCGTCGGGGCGGCTTTGATAAGTTGCGGAGAAAGCGCAAGTGCCTGATAATCAAAGTTCATCAGATTTTGAAAAATCAAATCGGATGGTTGTCGGTCGTACTTTGTCCTCGCCAAATAGGGGTTCAGCGTGGTTGGCGCAGCCACCAACCGCACCCGCAGGGTATTGTCGTTGTGCTTCCAAGCTGGCGCTTCTGGCTGGCAGGAAAAAATGAGCAGGGTGGCCACAAAAGCCAAAAGGAGGGTAATTTTCGCTTTCTTCATGTAGAGATTTTTTTGAACCGGAACTGGTTTTTGGTGTTCCGGCATTGAACGCCCGAAGTTAGTAGAAATTTTTGTGATTGGTGATTGGTGGCTGGTGATTGGCCAGCACCCGCCACCAATCATGAGTCACCAATTGCCAACATGTCCACCATACTCATCGCAGGAGGAACCGGCCTCGTCGGAAACCACCTCAGCCAAATGCTCAAAGCTGCTGGTCATGAGGTATTGCACCTCAGCCGTAAGCAAAATCTCAACGCCAAATTCCCAGCCTACGCTTGGGATTTGACGAAGAAAACCATCGAGCAAGAAGCCGTTGACCGAGCCGATTTCATCATCAACCTCGCCGGTGCAGGCATCGCCGACCAGCGCTGGACGGACGAGCGCAAACGCCTCATCATCTCCAGCCGGGTGGACAGTACCCTGCTGCTCAAGACCGCCATCGAGCGCCGTCCGACGCCGATCAAGGCGTTCATTTCTGCTTCTGCTGTCGGTTTCTACGGTAGCCGGGGTGACAATTTGATGGTGGAACAAGACCCTGCTGGGACGAACAGTTTTCTCGCCGAATCGGTGGCCGCTTGGGAAAAATCCATTGAAAAAATCGCTGAAACGGGCTTGCGAACTGTTGTCATTCGTGTCGGCGTGGTGCTCTCGACAAAAGGCGGGGCTTTGGAAAAAATGCTGATTCCCTTCAATTTTTTCAATGCCACCTATTTCGGCAACGGCCAACAATGGATGTCATGGATTCATATTGACGACATCTGCCGCATGTTCATTGAAGCGGTTGATAATGAACGATTTAGCGGCATTTACAACGGCGTCGCACCAAACCCCGCCCGAAATCGTGACCTCGTTTCGGAACTAAAAAAAGCCGTTGGCAAACCTGCCATCGTGCTACCAGCTCCGGAAATTGTCCTTCGGGCTGCCATGGGCGAAATGGCAGACGTGGTGTTCGACAGCACCCGTGTTTCCGCCAAAAAAATCGAAGCCGCTGGGTTTAAATTCCAGTTTCCCTATTTGTTGCCCGCCCTGAGGGATTTGTTACGGAGAAAAATCTGACATTTGCCTTTCTGGAATGATGAATGATAAATAGTACACATCCCACCATTCATCATTTATCATTCACCATTTATCATTAAAAAAAGTGTTCCGTTTCGAGCATACATCCTACCTCTACGCATTTGCGCTGCTGCCGCTGTTGGCTGTAGTCTTTTGGTTGTTTTGGCGCTGGCGCAAACAGGCGATTGGCCGCTTTGCGGATAGTCACCTTGCACCGCTGCTGATGCCGGAGGCCAGCCGCTGGAAGCACCGCCTGAAGTTTGGTTTGGTGCTGCTCGCAATGGCCTTCCTCATCGTTGGCGCCGCCAACCCGCAGTGGGGCAGCAAGCGGGAAAAAGTGAAGCGCAAGAGCGTGGACGTGCTCATCGCCCTTGACATCTCGAACAGCATGTATGCCCAGGACATCGCCCCGAGCCGACTGGAGCGGGCGAAGAAATTTGCTGAAAACCTCGTGGAAAAGCTGAAAGGCGAACGCATCGGCCTTGTGTATTTCGCTGGAAGCGCTTACCTCCAGATGCCCGTTACTACGGACTACGCCGCCGCCGAATTGTTCATCCGCAGCGCCAGCCCAGAACTTGCCGCCTCGCAGGGCACTGCCCTCGGTGAGGCCATCAGCGTTGCCCGTAGGTCGTTCCGCAGCGACGAAAGCAAGGCGCACAAGGCGCTCGTCCTCATCACCGACGGCGAAGACCACGACGGCGAGGCCGATTCCGAAGCGGAAAAGGCACGGGAAGAGGGCATCATCCAGTTCACGGTGGGCGTGGGCACGGCGCAGGGCGGCCCCATTCCGATGGACCTCGGTGGCAGGGAGGAATACAAGCGGGACGAACAGGGACAGCCCGTCATCTCAAAGCTCAACGAACCCATGCTGCAAAACCTCGCAGCCAAGGGTGGTGGCACTTACCTACATATCAGCCAAGGCGACGCTGTCGTGGCCGAGTCGCTGCAAAACCGTATTGACCAGTTGGAAAAACAGGAACTGGAAGTGCGGGCGTTCTCATCTTTCAACAGCTATTTCCAGTATTTCGTTTTCTTCGGGCTAGTGGTGCTGGTGGCGGAGTGGCTGGTTTCGTGGCGACGGCACCGGTTGGAGGAGCGGGATATTTTTGGGTGAAGAGATAACGAATAATGAAACAAAATAACCAACATGAAACTTGTACTACTCCTTATAGTTTTAGCCCTCCCAATGGTTGCAAAATGTGGCGGCTTTTCAACATGGGTACAAACAACGCCCGGGGGGAATGAAATATGGCATGATGAAGGCAGTGATTATTTTCGAAATACTATATTTTGTCGGCATTCGATAAGTGTTGATTTTAACAAGGTTTGCAATCTTGAGAAATGGTATTTTTATAAAAATCGGATTATCGGCTGTGGTTTTAAAAAGGATTCGTGTTACATAATTTTTGATGAATCTAATGGCGAGTATAAAGCCTTTGAAAATAAGGAGGAATTTGAAAAACAGCTAAAACTGGACGGCCTTGAACCATGTGTTTGTACAAGATGGTATAAAACAAACTGGGGAATGTTTATTACCAGTGGAGATTTTGGTCAAGGACTGTGGCTCATAATATTATTTCCCTCTCTCTTAGCCTTAATGATTGCAATTATAGCATCGATAATAAAATTCAAACTTTATTTAAAAAGAAGGTTTTATGAAGCAACTTTATTAATGGTCGTATGTGTATTGATTAGGATACTATTGGACATTTACCCAAGAAGTTTTTAGGCTAAAAACTAACTTTAAAATAGACTATCATCTCATCAGCCACGGCGACGCTGCAGTGGCCGAGTCGCTGCAAACCCGTATTGCCCAATTAGGAAAACAGGCATTAGAGGTGCAGGCATTCTCTTCGTTCAACAGCTATTTTCAGTATTTTGTGTTCGTTGGGCTGGTGGTGTGCTGGTAGTAGAGTGACTGGTTTCGTGGAGGCGGCACAAGCTGGAGGGGCGGGATATTTTTGGGTGAGGAAATTCCAGAAAGGGACGTATTCGGAAACCCTTCAATGAACTTTCCAGTAAAGAAAGACGATAGATAATTGAGCTTAGACCATATTCGTTTTACACGAGCCGTCTAACATCAAATGTCGTTTCACCATGTTCCGATTCGAGCATCCCATATACCTCTACGCATTTGCGCTGCTGCCGCTGCTGGCCGTTGTGTTCTGGTTGTTTTGGCGCTGGCGCAAACAG
>JAHEAS010000405.1 GCA_024642645.1 Saprospirales bacterium
ACCCGCCTTCGTCACCATTTCCCGATGGACTTCTTTCACGAAAATATCAAATTCCGGTGTGCCGGGAACGGCGTCAGCGCCCAACACGCAGGCGTTGAGGCTGTCGGCTTCCATGTTGAACGGCACCGAATGGGCGATGACGGCGGGCGTGGATTTGAGCATCCGACCCGTTTCGGCGGAGCCGGTAAAAGTGACCACGTCCTGTCCCATGACCGAGTCGAGAATGCCACGGGCGCTGCCGCAAATGAGCTGGAGCGACCCTTCGGGCAAGATGCCGGACGCCACGATGTCCTGCACCATGGCGTGGGTGAGGAACGAGGTCTGCGTGGCAGGCTTCACGATGGCGGGCATCCCGGCCAGCAGGTTCACCGACAGCTTTTCGAGCATCCCCCAGATGGGGAAGTTGAAGGCGTTGATGTGGATGGCCACCCCGTGCCTCGGCGACATGATGTGCCGCCCGACGAAGCTGCCCTCCTTGGAGGATTTCACCGTCTCGCCGTCCACGAAGAAGGTCTCGCTGCCGAGCCGACGGCGCAGACTGGCATAGGCGAACAGGGTGCCGATGCCGCCCTCGATGTCCACCCAGGAGTCAATCTTGGTGGCGCCCGTGGCATAGCTGAGGGGGTAGTAGCTCTTGCGCCTGTCGTGGAGGTAGAGCGCCAGTTTTTTGAGCATTAGCCCCCGCTCGAAGAAGGTCATGCGCCGCAGCGCCTTGCCCCCGACGGTGCGGGCGTGGTGCATCATGGCCGGGAAGTCCAATCCCTCGCTGCTCGCCGTGGCGATGACTTCGCCGGTGATGGCGTTGTGGAGGGGTTGGGTGCGGCCGGTGGCGGGTTGCCAGTGAGATTGGGTGTAGTTGGAAAGGTTGGTGGACATAAATAATTGGTTAGGCTAATATTTTGAGAGGCAAAGATAGGGGATTCGAATATTGCTTAACAAAATACACAACAATCACAATGATCAAATACAAACCAAAAAGATTCTAAGGGATTTGTTCTGAACAGCATTAGTTGCACTAATTTTTCATTAATTTCCCAGTAGTGATTGACGTCCCGTTTGAATCTCGTAATTGATAGATATAGAACCCAGAAGATATATTTTCAAGCTTTACTCTATTTTGACCAGAATCCAAATGACAGGAAAAAATGGGTTGACCACCAATGCTTATGAGGTGAAAACTTGTCGCATGATTGTAATTAGAAAGGTTTATATCAAGGTATTTTGATACTGGATTTGGGGATATAGATAAGCTAGACTTTGTAACTTCGTCCAGGGCAACACTCACACTATCGCATTGACTCGGATTAGAGTAAATTAACCCTTCTCCATTCGTATAAAGACTGGCCAATGAATAATCTATTTCAAAATTATCACACAAACATTCTAGGGGATAAAATGGATGCTGTAAATCACCAATTCCTTCTACCCATTTAAAATGCTCTGCCGTAGCAAATGGGATATCAAGTGCTCCAACTAAATAAATGACTTTTCGAGGTATGCACTCAAAATATTCAATATCAGTGTGGGTGACAAATAACTTAATAGTATTGTGTGGGTTTGGAAAATAATCAATAGCAAACCCACATGTTATGGTATCGCCCGCTTCCAGTGAAAAATCATACATAACATATTCAGGTGTCTGGCAATCGAATTTAGTTCTTGCCAAAACTCTTTGTCCTTCCTGCCGATAATAACCAATGGGATAATAACTATTTTGAAGTGTATCATGGTATAATACTTGAATCCACTGCTTGCCGCAAGCGAAAGTGTCTTGTCCAAGTTCTATAAATAGATAGGAAGTTTCGAAAGTAAGGTCACCATAAAGTTCAAGTTTCCAAACTGGTGCATCAATTTGTTGAGGAAAAATGTTTTGTGAAAACGAGTCTGTCAAATGAAGCAACAAAAAAGAAAAACAAAAAAGATATTTCATAAAATATGCTTTAAGTATAATCAGAGTTGGCGAGGAACTTCATCAGGCTGTAATTAGCTTTTCATCTTCCATGCATTCCTGCACATAAGCGAAGACCGCCCGGAGGCTTTCCTTGGTCAATTGCGAATAGTTTTCAAGCACCTGTTTCTCCGTCCAGCCATTGCTGAACAGACCCAAAATGAACACCACGGAAAGGCGAGTACCTTTTACCACGGGCTTGCCAACGAGTATTTTCGAGTCGGAATGGATATAGTCTTTCCAATTCATTGGATTGTGTTTTTGACTTTTGACAAAAATACAGAAAAACAGTTTTTGATTGTTGAGATGGTCCTAAAAAACCGGACACGAAAATTATTAAATTCGTGTCAATGATGAACAAAAAAGAACAAAAATTAAAACGCCGCCGGAACCGGCAGTACGATTCAGAGTTCAAGAAGAACGCCCTTCAGCTGGTAGAAAACGGTCGGAGCGTGCCCGCTGTGGCCGAAGCACTTGGCATAGACAAGAGCCTAATCTACACCTGGCGTCGGCAGGCGAACCCGCTTGGCGAAGAACAGGAAGCGGAGCTGAGGGAAAACGACCTGCTGCGCAATCGCATACTGGAGCTTGAACAGGAGCGTGACATTTTAAAAAAAGCCTTGGCCATTTTCAGCCGGAAAGCCGAGAGCTGACATATGGCCTGATAAAGGAACTGTCCGACCGCTTCCCGGTAAACCGCCTTTGCGAAGTGCTGGGGGTGTCACGCAGCGCCTACTATGGCCACCTCGGCCGTGGGCACGGGCAAAGGGCGGTTGAAAGGGCTGCGCTGGCAAAAGAGCTGGAGCGCATATTCCACCACCACAAGCGCCGTTACGGCAGCAGGCGCCTGCACAGCGAGCTGCAGGACGGTGGCAGCCGGGTGGGCAGGCACCGGGTGCGCAGCATGATGAGGGCGTTGTCGCTGAAGGCCATCCAGCCCAAGTCCTTCGTGCCCAGGACGACCCAGGCGGATACCGCCAAGGCCAGGAGCCCAAACCTGCTGCTGGAAACGGGAGGCAAGGCCAGCGGGGCCAACCAAGTTGTCGTGGGCGACATCACGTACCTGGCCAGCGAAGCGGGATGGTTGTACCTTTGCACCTGGATGGACCTGTTCAGCCGCCTCATCGTCGGCTGGCAGTTGGACGACCACATGGAGGCACGGCTGGTCATCGAGGCCTTTAAAAAGGCAGTGAAGGCACGGCGTTCGCCGCCCGGCCTGGTCGTGCACTCGGATGGCGGGGCCCAGTACACCTCCCTGACCTTCCGCAAGGTGCTCAAAAGGCAAAAGTGCCGCCAGAGCATGACCCGCAGGGACAACCATTACGACAATGCCTTCGCAGAGTCGCTCTTTAGCAGGATGAAAGCTGAACTGTTGGACGAATATCCTGTATTCAAGAACAAGCAGGATGCCCAACTAAGGGTTTTCGAGTACATTGAGGGCTACTACAACACCCATAGAAAGCATTCTGCGTTGGGATACATGAGCCCGGTACAATTTGAAAGAATGAACGAAAAACAATAAAAGCCCCTGCATACTTTTTCTTTCATTAAAAGCCCTTTTTAGGGAGCTTTTAATGAAAAAAAGTGGCTCACTAATGTGTCCGGCAAAATTAGACCACCTCACCTTTCTGACCCAATACCTAATATTTTCAAAAAATCCCCACCATGTTCTCCCACCCAATGCAAATCACCTTCGCCACTCCCGCCCTGTTGTTCCCGGCCATCTCGCTGCTGCTGCTGGCCTACACGAACAAGTTTTTGGCCATCGCCAACCTCATCCGCAACCTCCACGACCGTTATGAAAAAGAAAACCAGCCCATTTTGCGGGAGCAAATCGTGCATCTGCGCAAGCGGCTAAACCTCATCCGGCTGATGCAGGCGTTTGCCATCGGCAGTTTTTTGATGTGCTTCGTGTGCATGTTCCTGTTGTTTTGGGACAAGCCAGCTGCGGCCACCTGGGTATTTGTCTGCAGCTTATTGCTGATGATAGTTTCACTGGTAATGAGCCTGACGGAAATTTGGATATCGGCAGGTGCGCTGCGGCTGCTGCTAAAGGATTTTGAAAAAGGCCCAGCGTGATTCCCTTGTGCCCCACTCGAAACTCACCACTCGAAACTCGAAACTATCATTCCTCCGCCCACACCTTGCACCCCTCCGTGCAGTTCGTACAAATGTCAATCTGGTCACGCCCCGCCAGCAGCGAGCGGCGAAAACGATGGTAGGTTTCGCCCTGCCATATTTCTCGAAAGGGCAGTTTTTTCAAATCGCCAAGGCGGTGCAGGGCGTCCTTATCGAAGCAGCAGGGCACCACGAGGCCGTCCCAAGTGATGACGCAGGCATGCCAGAGCTTCCAGCAGTGGTTG
>JAHEAS010000406.1 GCA_024642645.1 Saprospirales bacterium
GGATAAGCGCATTTTCCAAGTCTTGGATGTACTTGCGCTGGCGAATGGCCATGTTGTTTAAAAACTCGATATCATTATTGGTGCTGGAATCGTCCATCCAGTCGCCACCGTGATCATCGCCACTGTTTTCAGTGATTTCGAGAATCTGCTCTTGGAGGTAAGAAAGCTCCTGTACGGCAGTCTCCAGTTTTGTTGCAACAATTACCCGAAACTCCTCCAAGTCGGAGTCGTTGTAGCGGGCTGTTGTGTTCACGTTTTGTGCTTCCATTTTTATAAATAATTCGTTTTCGGTAAACAGGGGCGCAAAATAAATGTAAATCTTTGAAATGGTTTCAAAAAAAATCGCATCTGTACCGCCTGATGAGGATTTCGTTTTAAACGTAGGTTTACCAATAAGTCACAGCTTAACCTTTTGTTCAACGTAGGCTTAAAAATAAGGCTTTTCACACGGTTTTTCAACCAAATACAGTTCCGTGTTCTTGTTTTGCCAAAATTCACCAGTGAAGGTAATGGAAATGTGCTTTGCCCAAACTGTTGAATTCAAGTGCTGGCGCTGGTACTTTCAAGAAGTTTAGTGCCCTGAGCGAGACTTTGAGCCAGCGGTGCCGGGTCGGTATCCTCGTCCAGTCCACATCAAGCGACAGGTAGTACTGCCGATAGCGTGGGTAGCGCTCGGGGTCGAGTTCAAAAACAACGCCATCTTCGGTTACCCATTTGTTTTCATACCCGCCGTAAAGATTACCTGCGCCGTACCCGACGGCCACGTTCAGCCAAGCAGGGAATTTTGATGCTTTTTTATTCGGCAAAAACGAACGCACGTTGACTGACGCCCAAGTCGTGAGTGCATTGTAGTCTTTTAATAGCACATGAAATAAGGTAGTGCCGTAAAGTCCAGCAGCCCTTTCGTCGAGGGTGGTTACCTGGCTACCGTCTTCGGAATAAAGCGGCTGCTGCGAGTACCCTGGCCGGATGCCAGAGACCTTGAGCTGGATGCGCTGCTCCTGCCACCCAAGTTCTTGCCCAACAAACAGGCCAGCTCCCATTGTATTGAAGGCCATGTCGGCGAAGGAGAAACCCCATTCCTCCGAAAATCCATCCATCACTTCGAACGTGGTCATGATGCCCATTCCCACACCCACGGAGGTCCACATGGCATGGCGGCGGCTCATACCCGTCCAGCGGGCGCCATCGAAGGCATAGCTACAACCGGTCCAAGTGGAGAAAAAATGCCCCGATTTGTCCATGTGTTCCCACTCACCCCAGTCGTTGAAGGGATGGAACTTGGTGAGCGGGTAGTCTTGGTACCATGCCTGCCAAAGTGCCACGGAGAGGCCGCTGTACACGGCCGCACCTGTGCCGGTCACAGCCCAGAATCGACGCTTGTCGAACTGGGGGGCGGGCTGGAGGGAGAGGAAATTAACTCGGTTTTGGATGGTATCAATTGATGTGGACTGGGCAGCAGTCCCTGTCGCAAAACATGGAAATAGGAGGTGGCAGGTTACCAACCACGCAAAGTTTGATGGGCTTTTTTTTAGAAAAATATTTCTCAAGATATTGATTATCAATTTTTTACCGTAAAAATCACTCCACTACCACCTCATCCACAAACAACCAAGCCTCATGCCCTGCCCCTTGCTGCCCTGCAGGTATCACGCCGTAGCGCTTCACCGTCACCTTCATGTCAACTCCCTTCTTGATGCTCAGCGGCACCTCCACCCCAATGACTTTCGAATCACCGTCAGGCACAGTAACACGGCCTGCTTCCTTGTACGTTTTGCCGTCGTCAGACACGGAAACGATGACCTCCTTAGGCGGGTAAACCCACTGCCCTTTGCCGTTGAAAAAACGCAGTTTGACTTTTGAGAAATCCCAAGGCTCGCCGTAATGCAGCACTGCCTCGAAGTCCTTGCCCTCAAATCCCAACCACTCTGGGCCGCCATAGCGTTCATCGCTGCCCATCACGCCGTTGATGACGCTGCCGGGGCCGTTTCCGCTGTACTTTTCGGTGGGTGCTTCGGTCAGAAAAATGACCTTGTTGGTTGCCTTGTGACGGTTGAAGTCTATGCTCACGGGACTTCCGACAGGCTTTCCCTCCATGAAAGTTTGCGCCTTTAGTGTGCAGTTTTTATCAATGAAAAAAGGTTTGTCGTACAAAATACCGCTGCTGGCGGTCGGTTCGCTGCCGTTGAGCGTGTAGCGCAGTTCCGTGCTGTTCATTTTCGGCGAAAGCGCAACTTGGATGCCCATCCCGTCGCCTGATTTCACGCTGGTTTTTACGTCGTAAATCTTCAGGGCAGTGTTCACGCCCAATGCCTGCAAGCGCTTGAGGTGCTGCGACAAGCGCCCCACGAAGTCATCGTAGTTCCGGCTGGCCTGCGGCGACCAAGCAATCTCAGCGATGGCGCAAGCCCGTGGGTAGGCCATGTATTCCAGCTTGGAGAGGTCGGGGATGTACTCCGTCCAGAGGTTGCACTGCACCCCGAGGATGTGCTTGTGCTCCTCCGGCGTCAAGTCGGTAGGGTCAGGGTTGTAGCTGTACACTTTGTCCAGCGGCAGGTAGCCGCCGATGGCCAGTGGCTCGTTCGGGTCTTGCGATTGGTAGTAGTCGAGATAGCAGTAGTCGGTTGGGGTCATGATGACGTCGTGGCCTTGTTTTGCGGCCGCAATGCCGCCGTCCGTGCCCCGCCAGCTCATCACCGTGGCATTGGGGGCGAGGCCACCTTCCAAAATCTCGTCCCAGCCAATGATGCTGCGGCCTTTCGAGTTCAGGAATTTCTCCATCCGCTGAATGAAATAGCTTTGGAGGCCGTGCTCGTCCTTGAGCTTTTTCTCGGCAATCAAGTCTGAGCAAAACTTGCTCTTTTCCCATGCCGTCTTCGGGCATTCATCGCCGCCGATGTGGATGTAGGTGGAGGGGAAAATATCCATGACCTCTGTCAGCACGTCTTCCAGAAATTTAAACGTGACTTCTTTTGGGCAAAAAACATTGTCGTAAACGCCCCATTTAGTGCCCACTTCGGCTGGTTGTCCGGTGCAGCCCAGTTCTGGATAAGCGGCGATAGCGGCTAGTCCGTGCCCCGGCATTTCGATTTCGGGGATGACGGTGATGAAGCGTTCGGCGGCATAGCGCACGATTTCACGGGCTTCGTCTTGGGTGTAAAACCCGCAGTATTCCTTGCCATCGTATTTTTGGGGATTGTCGTTGTAATGCCCGATGAGGGTTTCTTTGCGGCAAGCCGCAACAGTCTGGAGCTTGGGGTATTTTTTTATTTCAATGCGCCAGCCCTGGTCTTCGGTGAGGTGCCAGTGGAAGCGGTTCATCTTGTGCAGCGCCATCACGTCGATGTACTTTTTCACGTCGTTTACCCCAAAAAAATGGCGTCCCACGTCCAAGTGCATGCCCCGGTAGGTGTAGCGGGGCGAGTCGATTATTTCCACACAAGGGATTGACAGAGCGGTCATTACGCTGCTCTCCGCCTCTATGGGCATTAGTTGCCGCAAAGTTTGCACGGCATAAAAAGCGCCCGCCCCGGTCTTTGCCTTGATGGTCACGTCGTATGGCGTCACGATGAGGGAGTAGCCCTCATCGTTGGTAATGCTGGGATCGAGTTGGAAGAGGAAGGCATCCTTCCCCTCGTCGCCCTCGGCTGGTGCGATGGTGGTGCCCGTTGCTTTTATCAGCAGGGAGGCTAGGTGTGCAGCAGCGGTTTTCAGCCCTTCGTCGGATGATGCCAGCAGGATTTTGGTGTCGCCCGTTATTTTGAAATCACCCGTTTTTGCCGTTAGGCTGACGGGTTGTGGGATGATGTGGTAGCGGGTATCGGTTCCACTGTCGATTGGTGTTGATTTTTTCTCGTTGTTACAGGAAAAAACCAACAAGGCAAAAAGGAAAAGGAAGAATGGTTGTTTCATTTTTATTCAATATTGAACGGATACAACATCGGCACCATCACGATGATAGCGATGAACAAGAGGACAGTAGCCAGTATGCCGACCTTCAGATAATCGGTAAATTTATAACGCCCCGGCCCATAAACCAAGATGCAACTCGGCTCAAACGGGGTAATCAGCGAAACAGAAGCCCCCAGCATAACGCCCAGCGCAAAAGTCAATGGATTTACGTGCAGGTTTTCAGCGGATTGAAGGGCTACGGGAAGCATCACCAGTGCAGCGGCGGCATTGGACATCGGTTGCGTGAGTAAAATCGTAAAAAAAACATAGGCTGCAAGCACAGCAGTGGGGCCCATGCCGCCAACCAAATCATTGATGTTTTCGGCGAGGAAGGCTGCTGCGCCGGACTTTTGAAGCG
>JAHEAS010000407.1 GCA_024642645.1 Saprospirales bacterium
GAAAAATATAGAAGAAGCCCGCAGCGCAAAAGAAGCGGTCGAGCGAGCCTGTATTTACGCCGAAAGCGGCGACGTGGTGCTGCTCAGTCCAGCGTGTGCGAGCTTTGATTTGTTCAAGAATTACGAAGACAGAGGCAACCAGTTTAAGAAAATGGTTTTGAGCCTCAAGCCCTGACTTACTCATTAATTCAATAACTCAAAACTAAGAATCGTGAACTTTGGTGCAAGAATATACGCAGAATTAAGAGGAGACCGTGTCATCTGGATGATACTGGCAGTGCTGAGCATTTTCAGCATCTTGACTGTGTACAGCAGCACTGGAACCATCGCCTACAAACTGAGTGGTGGCAATACGACGGGCTACCTGATGAAGCACGTCGTCATTCTCGGTTTCGGTCTATTTCTGGCATACTTGGCCTACCTCACGCCCTATATGCGCTTCATGAAAATGGCGCCCTGGCTCTGGCTCATTGCGCTTGGTTTGCTGATTTTTACGCTTGGTTTTGGTAAAGAAATTAACCATGCCCGTCGCTGGATAGAAATTCCATTTACTAGCTTGACTTTCCAGACTTCTGACTTTGGGAAGCTGGCGCTTATACTCCTTGTTGCTCGGGAAATTACCCGTCATAAGGACTATATCAAGGATTTCAACAAGGCGTTCATGCCCATCATCCTGCCAATTATCATCATCTGCGGGTTGATTGCGCCAGCGGATTTAAGTACCGCCATCGTGCTTTTTGTGACTTGCTTCGCAATGATGTTCATCGGACGAGTGGACTTCAAGTTCATGGTTTTGCTGGTATTGTTGGCAATTGTCGCATTTGCTTTACTGTTAGTTATTCACCAGTTCGCCCCGCACCTTGTTCGTGTGGACACTTGGATAAGCCGTGTGCAAGAATGGATGGGCAGCTCAGACGGTTCATTTCAGAATCAACAGGCAAAAATTGCCATTGCCAATGGTGAAACTTTTGGAATGGGGCCTGGCAACAGTATCCAACGCAACTATCTGCCAACGCCATACGCCGACTTCATCTTCGCTGTTTTTTGCGAGGAGTACGGATTGGTGGGAAGTTTTATCCTGCTTGGGCTATACGTCATGCTGTTCTTTCGGGTCACGAGGCTCGTTACCATCAGCGAAAAATCCTTTGGAGCACTGGTAGCAGTTGGCCTCAGCCTCAACATCGTGATACAAGCGTTAGCCAACATGGCCATCTCCGTACACCTAGTGCCAGTCGGTGGACTTACGCTTCCGATGGTTTCTTGGGGAGGCACCTCGGTGCTTTTTACCTGCCTGTTTTTTGGCATTATCCTCAGTGTGAGCAGGTATATCGAGGCTGCAGCAGCCCAATCTTCGCTTGCTACCGAAACAGCGGCAGGTAGTGGAGGTGGTGCTTCACAAACATCCCAAGCGGGTCAAGGTGGTGGACACCAGGGCGGTGGTGGCCAGAATAGGAGTGGCGGTGGCCAAAACAAAGGCGGTGGCAGTGGCCAGCGAAAGTAATACAGACTGATAGTCTGTGCTTCTGCGCTACCGAATCGGTTGCATTTGAAATCTTGATATGAACATCACATGATGAAAGTACGGACTGGCAGTCCGTGTCACAGAAGAACGACAACCATGAGAATAATAATTAGTGGCGGTGGCACAGGCGGGCATGTTTTCCCCGCCATCGCCATTGCCGATGCAATCAAAAAAATCAAGCCCGATGCCGAAATACTGTTTGTCGGCGCAAAGGGCAAACTGGAGATGGAAAAAGTTCCTAAGGCAGGCTACCAAATCGAAGGACTTTGGATTAGCGGCTTCCAGCGGAAATTGACATGGCAGAATTTATTGTTCCCGTTCAAGCTCATCGCCAGTAGCTGGAAAGCGAGGCAAATCGTGCAGCGCTTCCAGCCCGATGTGGCTGTGGGAGTTGGCGGCTACGCAAGCGGCCCCACGCTGAATGCAGCAGGGGCGGCGGGCATCCCCACCGTTTTACAGGAACAAAACGGCTACCCCGGCGTAACGAACCGGATTTTGGCGAAGAAAGCCACCAAAATCTGCGTCGCCTATGAGGGCATGGACCAGTTTTTTCCGAAGGAAAAAATGGTGCTGACGGGCAACCCCGTTCGCTCGGAGGTCTTTGAAAATTTGGAAAACAAGCGCAACGAAGGCTTGGAATATTTCAAGCTGGATAAAAGCAAAAAGACGATTTTTATCTTCGGGGGAAGCCTCGGAGCCAGGACATTGAACGAGGCGATGGCGGCCAATACCGCCCTTCTTCGTGAGAATCCAGAAGTGCAAGTTCTTTGGCAAATTGGCAAGTTTTACGAAGGCAGCTTCGACCTGTGCGACACGGCCAAGCTGCCAAACGTACAGGTGAGAACCTTTATTGACCGGATGGATTTGGCCTACGCAGCTGCGGATTTGGTCATCGGCAGGGCAGGGGCGCTCACGATTTCGGAGATGTGCCTCGTCGGAAAGCCGGCCATCCTAGTGCCTTCGCCAAATGTGGCGGAAGATCATCAGACTAAAAACGCCTTGGCCTTGGTGGAGAAAGATGCGGCGCTAATGGTGAAGGATGTGGAGGCGAAAGAACGGCTGCTTTGGACGGCGCTGGAAGTGCTGTCAAACGTGGAATTGAGCAATCGGTTGGGCGAAAACATCCAGCAATTGGCGAAGCCGAATGCGGCAGAGGAGATTGCGAAGGTGCTGCTTCAAGTCATAGGTCGTTGATTATTTACGATTTCTTCGATTTACGTTTTACGATTGGTGGCATCTCCAAACTTGACATACAATGGACGAAGAAAAATTGAAAAAGCGATTCAAAGAGTTCGGGATTGCTGTCATCATGTTTCTAAAAGAGCTTCCTGACTCGTTTGAAATCAGGACATTTAGAAACCAGATGGTACGTTCAGGCACTTCTCCTGGTGCAAATTATCGGGCAGCTTGTCGAGGAAAATCGGGACCAGACTTCAACAACAAGTTGAAAATGGTTGAAGAAGAACTTGACGAAACGCAGTATTGGTTGGAAATGGTTGTGGCAATTTTACCAGAAAAAAGGAGTGCTGTCGGAGTGTTATGGAAAGAAGCAGACTAGCTACTTTCAATAACAGTAGCCTCCATCAAAACGAGTAGAAAATCAGTTCAGAAAAAATGAGTTCAGATTTTCGGTTGCAGCAGTAACCCCAATCGAAAATCGTAAATCGAAGAACTCGAAAATATAGTAAATGAACCTTGACGACATCAAAAAAATCTACTTTCTCGGCATCGGCGGCATCGGAATGAGCGCTTTGGCGAGGTACTTCAAGATGAAAGGCGTCGAGGTCAGTGGCTACGATAAAACAGAGACAACCCTCACCAAAAAGTTGGTGAAAGAGGGTATGAAAATTCACTACGGCGGGGCCGATTTGACGAAAATTCCCGTTGGGCTTGATTTGGTGGTTTGGACGCCAGCTGTCCCCCGTGATTTTGAGGAACTGTTGCATTTTCAAAACGGCGACATCCCCTTGAAAAAACGGGCGGAAGTGCTTGGCATCATCAGTCGCAGCCAGCGCACGATAGCCGTGGCTGGCACCCATGGGAAAACAACGACCTCCTCCCTTATCACGCACTTGTTGCGGACCGGAGGCGTTCGTTGCACGGCCTTTTTGGGCGGCATCGCACAGAACCTCAAATCGAACTACGTGGGGGGTGACAGCGAATGGGTGGTGGCTGAGGCGGACGAATACGACCGCAGCTTCCTACAACTTTCGCCCGAAATCTCCGTGCTATTGAGCATGGACCCCGACCATCTTGACATTTATGGCAAAGCCGAGAACGTGGCTGAGACTGGATTTAAGGAATTTCTTAAGAAAACCAAGCCGAATGGCAAGGTTTTTATTAAAGAAGACTTAACGCAACACTTTGAAAATCAAGCATTTGATACAGCGGGGGGTGTTGTGTATTCCACTTTTGGTTTGGGGACAGGCACTTTTCGCTCAGAAAACATCCGAGTTGAAAACGGAATGTTCGTGTTCGACTTCGTAGCTCCGGCCTACGGCCGTAGTTGGGAGGCTTTCCCGGTAAAACGGGGCGGTGGTGGCCGGAGCTACGGAGTGATTGCGGATTCAGGATTACGGAATGCGGATTACGATGCCTCCAATCCGCAATCCGCAATCTGCAATCTGAAATTTGCAATGGCGGGGCGACACAATATTGAAAATGCGACAGTTGCCATATCGGTGGCGCTACAATTGGGAGTGAGTGAAAAAGCCATTCGCAAGGCGCTCGTCACTTTTAAAGGCATCAAACGACGCTTTGAATTCGTCTATCGGGA